>JBNATO010000079.1:0-9116 GCA_049701555.1 Thermacetogeniaceae bacterium
GATGGGGTTTGTGCTTTTCATTCCCTTTCTCGTCATCGATATGGTAGTTGCCAGCGCTTTGATGTCGATGGGGATGCTGATGCTGCCACCTATGATGATCTCTCTGCCACTGAAGATCCTTCTGTTTATCATGGTCGATGGTTGGAATCTGCTTGTTCGTTCCTTAGTTCTTAGCTTCCGGTAGGAGATGAAAGATGACTGAACAGTACATCATCACCCTAGGACGTGAGGCATTATATGCTATTCTTTTGGTATCCACGCCGATTTTGGGAGCAAGTTTGGTCATCGGGTTGATCGTCAGCATCTTTCAGGCAACTACGCAGATACAGGAGCAAACCCTGAGTTTTGTGCCTAAAATCATCGCTGTTCTCGTGGCTGCTGTCATCTTCGCACCATGGATGTTGAAGATATTGGTTTCTTTCACACAAGGTCTTTACCTTAACCTTCCGCGCTTAGTAGGAGGATAAACACACCAGAGGGCCATGGATATTATGAGCTATGTGTTTCAATATGGCGACCTCTATTTCCTGATCTTCGGGAGAGTAGCTGGTTTCTTTCTCACGGCTATCCCATTCAGTAGCAGGAATTTCCTGGTACAGCTAAAGATATGGCTTGCCGCAATCTTTAGTTACTTGATCTTTATGGTCTACCCTCGCGGCACCATATCTGTCTCTGCCAACATCTTCGGTTATTTGATTCAATTCGCTGGGGAGTTTCTGGTAGGAGCGATAATGGGATTTCTAACCCAAATAACATTTGCAATATTTCAGTTTGCAGGGCAAATGCTCGATATGCAGATAGGATTCGGAATAGTTAATGTTATTGACCCGCAAAGCGGTATCCAAGCGCCGATACTGGGCAACTTTAAGAACCTGCTTGCGTTGCTATTCTTCCTGACAATCAATGGACACCATTATCTCTTGCGCGCTCTCGAGCGCAGCTACGCTTATATTCCGATCGGAACAGTTCACATCAAGGGGGGTCTTTGCTCCTTCATATTTTCGGTAGCAGGCGAGATGTTTGCCTCTGCTTTTAAGATAGCTCTTCCTGTTATCGCATCCCTTTTCATCGCAGACCTAGCGATGGGAGTCATCGCCCGTACAGTGCCTCAAATAAATGTCTTCTTAGTGGGATTGCCACTGAAGATCGGCATCGGGCTATGGGTCTTGTTGATGCTCATGCCGCTGCTGGTATGGATATTCAGCGGCGTTTTTGCAAGCCTCTTCGATGATTTGTCTAAGTTGCTGTTCATAATGAGAAGGTGAATTCTTTTGGATAGAAGAGTTTTGAGGCTAAACCTGCAACTGTTTGCTGAAGACAGAACAGAAAAAGCGACTCCCAGACGAAGAGAAGAAGCCCGCAAGAGAGGACAGGTCGCTCGCAGCATAGAAATAAACTCAGCTGTTATACTCTTATGCACCTTCTTCTTCTTGAAAATATTCAGCCCTTGGTTAGGCGCTCAGATGATAACCTTTAGCAATCACATAATGAAGGGATTGGAGAGACCAGATTTTGCATCAAAAAATCTCGAAAGCATAATCCTTCTGACAGCAGTCTCATTTTTTGAGGTTTGCCTTCCAATTATGGGTATAGCCTTTGTGGCAGGATTATTTTCAAACTTTCTTCAGGTAGGTGTACTCTTTACAGGCCATCCGCTTACGCCAAGGCTTGACCGCCTGAACCCTGTGGAGGGGTTTAAAAGAATCTTCTCGCGGCGCGGAGCAGTTGAGCTCACAAAAGCCGTTATCAAAGTAGGGATAGTAGGGTATATAGCTTTCAATATAGTTAAGTCAAACCTAGGCGTCTTTCCTCGGCTGCTGGACATGAGCATCGAGGAGGCCGTTAAAACGGTCGGCGAACTTAGCAGCGCCATTGTTTTGCGAATCGGCGTTCTCCTTCTCTTTCTGGCGGTCCTTGACTACGCTTACCAATATTGGGAATATGAGATGTCTATCAGAATGACAAAACAGGAACTCAAGGAAGAATACCGCCAGTATGAAGGAGACCCTCATATAAAGGCTAAGATACGCCAGCTACAGAGACAGATCTCACTACACCGGATGATGCAAGAGCTTCCCAAAGCTGATGTTGTTATCACAAACCCTGTGCATTACGCTGTTGCCCTAAAATATGTCCCGTCCAAGATGAAGGCTCCAGTTGTTGTTGCTAAAGGAGTTGATCACATGGCATTAAGAATCAAGAAGATCGCAGAAGAAAATAACATCACAATATACGAGGACCCCCCTCTTGCCCAAGCCTTGTACAAATCTGTAGAAATTGGGCAGGCGATTCCACCTGAGCTGTACGAGGCAGTAGCACATGTTTTAGCCTTCGTCTACAGGCTTCGGAACAAGCACTTCTGGAAGATGGGGGTTAGCTAAGCATGGCAAGCGCTCAGGTAGGCAAGCTTTTCAGATACAGCGATATCACTGTTGCAGCAGCAGTCATCCTCTCAGTAGTGATGATGATCGTCCCCGTACCGCCTGGTCTTTTGAGTTTCCTTTTGATATTGAATATCACTCTTTCTCTTTTAATTCTGCTGGTTTCGCTATTCACTCAGGAGCCGCTTGAGTTCTCTGTGTTTCCGGCTCTTCTGCTGATCATGACCCTCTTTCGCCTTTGTCTCAACATTTCTACTGCGCGGCTAATACTCCTGCAGGCATATGCAGGCGAGGTAGTTCAGAAATTTGGCAGTTTTGTGATAGGAGGAAACCCTGCAGTCGGTTTCGTTATTTTCTTGATTTTAGTCGTGATCCAGTTTGTTGTCATCACAAAAGGGGCGGAAAGAGTCTCGGAAGTTGCAGCACGCTTTACGCTCGATGCGATGCCGGGAAAGCAGATGAGCATCGATGCCGATCTCAATGCAGGAATTATAACCGAGGCTGAGGCAAAGCGGAGGAGAAGAAAGATCCAACAGGAGGCAGATTTTTACGGAGCAATGGATGGTGCTAGCAAATTTGTGCGAGGGGATGCGATCGCCGCATTGGTAATAATTGTAATAAATATTTTAGGAGGATTTATCGTCGGCTTATTACAGAAAGGGATGACATTTCAAGAGGCCCTTCAGACGTATACCGTTTTGACAGTCGGAGATGGTCTCGTGACCCAAATACCAGCTCTCTTGCTCTCAACCTCAGCGGGCATTATTGTGACCAGAAGCGCCTCAGATGCTAGCTTCGGGTTAGAACTGTCTAAGCAGCTTTTGAGTTACCCAAAGGCCCTGGGAGTAGCAGGAGGCATCCTTGTTTTGCTAGCCTTGCTCGGGCTTCCTCCGCTTCCCATTCTGATCATGGCGGGCTTTCTCGGGGGCTTGGCATTTTATCTCAACCAGTTGTCTAAGGAAAGCAAGATTAGGGAAGAAGAGCTACAAAAAGCACAAGAGCACGAAGAGGCAAAGAAGCCGGAGCAGATGATGTCGCTTGTTCAGGTCGATCCCCTGGAGATCGAACTCGGCTATAACCTGATACCATTGGTGGATAGCAATCAGGGCGGAGACCTTCTGGACAGAGTAGTGCTTATCAGGCGTCAGTTAGCCTTGGAACTGGGATTTATTGTTCCCCCTGTACGAATTCGGGATAACATGCAACTTAACCCCAACTCCTATGTGTTCAAGGTCAAAGGGGTGGAGGTGGCTCGAGGTGAAATTATGATGGACCACTTCCTAGCCCTCGGCCCTGAGGTCCAAGAAAAGCTCGAGGGTATACCAACGAAGGACCCGACTTTTGGGCTGCCTGCGCTTTGGATTTCGGAGGCGTACAGAGATGAGGCAGAACTCGCAGGTTATACTGTTGTGGACCCGACATCCGTCATTGCCACACACCTAACAGAAATCATCAAGAGATACGCCCACGAACTTCTTAGCAGACAGGATGTTCAGAATCTTCTGGACCATGTTAAGAAAACAAACCCAGCAGTTGTCAATGAACTTTCTCCTGACTTGATCAGCCTTGGAGAGATTCAAAAAGTTCTTGCTAACCTCCTCAGGGAAAGAGTATCGATACGTGACCTCGTCACCATTTTGGAAACACTGGCTGATTGCGCAAGGCTGACTAAGGACATCGACCTTTTGACCGAGTGTGTGCGCCAGGCGTTAGGAAGACAAATTGTCAGTCAATATTTGGAGAACAACAAACTTTATGTATTGACGCTCGACCCACAACTAGAACAGCTTCTGAAGGAAGGAATACAAAAGGGTGAACAGTCATCTTACCTAGTGTTAGAGCCACAAAAAGCCCAAAAATTCCTAGGCAAGTTGAGAGAAGGTGTCAAAAGAATGATGGAAATGGGTCATCAGCCGATCATACTCTGTTCACCGGTCATAAGGCTGCACCTCAAGCGAATGTCAGAGAAAATTTTGCCGAATCTTGTCGTTCTTTCCTTCAATGAGCTTCAAACAGATACAGAAGTAGAGGCTGTGGGGATGGTGAGCATGATTGAAGATTAAGCGTTTCGTTGCCAACGATATGCAGGAGGCCCTGGCAAAGGTCAAATCTGTTCTGGGAAACGATGCGATTATCCTCCAAACCAGAAGATTTCGAAAGGGCGGCATTTTTGGCCTCTTTGGGCGTTCCTTTGTCGAAGTCACAGCTGCTGTTGACGAGAACGAGCATCATTCAAGACCTCGTTATGAAGTACCGTTCTTACCCCCAAACACCGCGGCTCTGCCAAAAGCAGAATTGGACACCGAACTGAAAAAAGAAATTGAGGAACTGAAGACTTTAGTCGGGGAGATGCTCGATGACTTGGAAAACAAGACATCCCTGACCGTCGCTTATCCAAAAAACTTTCATCGTATCTACAAGATCTTGGTAGAAAATGAAGTTGAAGAAAAACTCGCACGCAAAATAGTCTCTGATGCCCTCGAAGTAACCGCTCCTGCTCTTTGGCAAGATTACGAGGAGATCTTGAAAACTGTTGAAAGGTTAATCGTCAAGCGCATTCATGTCAGGCCAATCACCTTCAGCAAAGAGAACGAGAAGAAGCGCATTGCCCTAGTCGGGCCTACCGGCGTGGGTAAGACAACGACCATCGCTAAACTTGCAGCGATCTTTGCAATGATGAAGAAAAAGAAAATCGCCTTAGCAACAGTCGATACGTACCGGATCGCCGCAGTTGACCAACTGAGAACTTTTGCCGAGATCATCTCCGTCCCACTTGAGGTGGCATACACTCCTCTGGAGCTAGGTGAAGCGCTAAAAAGACACCAGGATAAGGAGTTGATCTTGATCGACACTGCAGGAAGAAGCCCATTAAATGAGCTGCATATGAGTGAACTCAAATCATTCCTGGAACTCTGCAACGAAGTAGAAATTTTCCTTGTCCTGAGTGCCACAACAAAATATGCTGATCTGATGGAAACCATACATCGCTTCAGCCATCTCCCTATCAAACAGCTGATCTTTACTAAGCTGGACGAGACGAATCATTACGGAACAATTTTGAATATCGCCAATAAGACTAAAAAAGCAATCGCCTATATTACGACAGGGCAGAATGTTCCTGATGATATTGAGGTCCCCGACCCTGAGAAAATTGCAAAATTGCTTCTTCAGGTGAAATGAGTAATGGGCGATCAGGCTGAAAAGTTGAGATTGCTTGCCAAATCTCTACAAGAAAAAGTTCAAAGACAGCAGGTGCCCAGCTATAATGCCAACGGATGCCGCGTGATCACTGTAACGAGCGGCAAGGGAGGGGTTGGCAAGACCAATCTTGCCTTAGCCTTGTCCTTGGCACTATCTATGCAGAAATACCGCGTGGCCCTGATGGATGCAGACATGGGCCTTGCTAATGTTGACGTAATTTTGGGAATAATGCCAAAATATAACCTTTTAGACGTTATTAATGGCAAAATGTCGCTTATCGATGTCATCCATGAAGGGCCCGAAGGACTGAAAATAATCCCTAGCGCCTCTGGTATTGAAGAACTGGCAAATCTCGATGCAAAGGCTTTGGACAATCTGCTAAATGAAATCGCTCTAATAGAGCGGCAATTCGACTATCTTGTTATCGACACTGGCGCTGGCATTTCCAGACAGGTAATGGCGTTCATTTTAGCAGCAGAGGAGATCCTTCTGGTCACTACTCCTGAACCGACTGCATTGACAGATGCCTATGGCTTGATCAAAGTCTTCAAAAAGCACAACGGCAAGGGATGTCTGAGGTTAGTGATCAACAAGGTGAGAAGCCACCAAGAGGGAATAGAGGCAGCTCAAAGATTGATCAGGGCTGTCAAATACTTCCTAAACCTTGACATTGAGGTAGCCGGTTGTATCCCTTCGGATAAGGCAGTTGAGGATGCTGTGCGCAGGAACCAATCGTTCATAATAGCTTTTCCTAGTGCCCCAGCATCTCAAAACGTGATGAAAATTGCTTCAATATATGGTAACGTTGCTCTGTGGAAACCGAAGCGAAGCATCGATGGATTTATGAAACAGATCATTTCGTTTTTGAAGAGAGGGGGAAGCGCATAGGGAAAGAAAGGAGGAAAGATGCTGTTTTGACCCCGGAAGAGCTGAAGATAAACAAACGAGTCGAGATTATAATCGAGAAATCTTATTATGCTGGCAGTTATCCGAGCAGGGTCGAAGAAATTCTCCCGGATGCCATAGTTTTAGCAGCTCCTCTGAAGAGAGGCGTAGTTGTCCCCCTGAGAGTTGGGGATACGATCAAGGTTAATTTTTACGGAAAAACAGGAGGCTACAGCTTCACAACAAAGGTCACTGCCACAAGTTACAAAAAAATACCCCTTATCGCAGTTGAAAAACCCCAGGAGTTCACAAAGATACAGAGAAGAAGCTATATCCGCGTTCCCGCCAGGATACCTGTCCGTTTCACCCTTTTGGACGATCAAAAGCAACCTACTGACCTGAATAGTTCAAGTGAAACTATCGATATAAGCGGTGGAGGGGTAGCGCTTCTCTCTTCAACACCCATCCCCTGCGGAAGCTACCTGGAGATGGAGCTGGATGTGCCTCGAAAGGGAACCATTCGGGTGCTCGGAAAGGTTGCCCGCACTGAAGAAAAAAAAACAGAGTATGGTAAAACAACCTTGCTCGGAATAAGTTTCGTTGAAATCGATGAGTCAGATAGGGACAAGATCATCCAATACGTCTTTGAAATACAAAGAGAAATGAGAAGAAAAGGGCTCATTTAGAAAGGAGTTGTAGAGTTATTCTAAAAAAAATTAAAGTGCTAATTGTCGATGACTCCGCCTTTATGAGAAAATTGCTCACTGACATTTTGAAGTCGGAGCCATCAATCGATGTAGTCGGGACCGCCAGGAACGGAATAGATGCCTTGAAAAAAATTCGGGAGCTTCGCCCTGATGTTGTGACACTGGACATTGAAATGCCAGTTATGGACGGGCTAACAACGCTACAAAGGATAATGCAGGAATACCCTTTGCCGGTAATTATCGTGAGCAGCCTGACACAAAAAGATGCAGAAATCACCATTCAAGCCCTGCAGCAGGGTGCCGTGGACTTTATCGCTAAACCATCAGGCAAAATTTCCTCCTTCTTCGCCGATGTGAAGGAGGAACTGGTAAGTAAAATTAAGACCGCTGCAAGCATCGATATAAGCAAGGCAGTAGCTCCGAGCCCCTTGCCGACTTTTACCAAACCCCTATACAATAGCAACGTTTCTTTTTCTAGCAATGTTCAGAAACAAACAAAAAAGAAGTTAGTATTAATAGGCACATCAACAGGGGGACCTCAAGCGCTACAAGCCGTCTTGCCAAAGCTGCCGAAAAATATACCAGCAGCTATCTTGATCGTACAACACATGCCGGCAGGCTTCACAAAATCGCTTGCAAACCGCCTTGATCAAATCTCAGAAATCTATGTCAAAGAGGCAGAAGACGGTGAGCCGGCGGTCGATGGCACAGCTTATATCGCACCAGGCGATTACCACATGGTCATTGAGCCTTCACAAGACAAAGAGCTGTTGCTTCGCCTCACGAAAGAAGAGCCAGTAAACGGGCATCGACCTTCGGTGGATGTTCTCATGAAGTCCGCCGCGAAGATCGATGGGTGTGAACTAATAGGAGTCATTATGACAGGCATGGGGTACGACGGAAGAGAGGGTGTCCGAGCCCTAAAGGAAAAAGGAGCAAAAGTAATCGCACAGGATGCTAGCACTTCTGTGGTATTCGGCATGCCAAAGGCCATTATTGAAGCGAAGCTCGCTGATTACATCGTCCCGCTTCCCCTCATCGGCCATGAGATCAGGCGTTTAGTTGAGCAAAAAGAGAATTAAGGAGGGCGAGAAAATGGAGATGTCTCAATACATGGACCTGTTCTTGGCAGAAGCGAAGGAACACCTGGACTCACTCAATCAGAATCTACTTGTTTTGGAAAAAGAACCCAACAACACTGAAGTTTTAAATGAAATTTTCCGCTCTGCTCATACACTAAAAGGCATGGCTGCCGCTATGGGGTTCGAAAAGATCACAGAACTGACACATGAAATGGAAAGCGCACTGATGCTCTTCAAGGAGGGAAAGATCGCAGTAACCGCAAACGCCGTTGATATCCTCTTCAGGTGCCTAGATACCTTGGAGTCGATGATAGAAAATATTGGAGAAGAAGAACCTGACTATGATTATCTGCCGCTGCTAGAAGAGTTACGCAACCTCGGGTGCCTAGAATCGTTCAAACAACAACCTCTCGACAATGGTGAAGAAGAAACCATGCGAAAAGAAGAGGCGAAGGAGGAAAAAGGTCTTGAGTTCAATGAATTCGAGATATCAGTGATAGATGCCGCAGTAAAAAGCAAGTATCTGCCTTATTATATTAAGATCGGGCTTGCTCCTGGAACAGTCATGAAGTCAGTCAGGGCATTTATGGTTTTTCGAGCTCTTGAGGAGTACGGGCAGATCATCAAATGTAATCCTCCTGCTCAAGACCTTGAAGAAGAAAAGTTTGACGACAGCTTCGAGGTTGTGGTTCTAACACAAGAATCTCCTGAAAAAATATTGAAGAGCCTGGAGCAGATTTCAGAAGTCTCTGTACTTTCCATGCAACTGATCGATGCCGATAAGCTGCGGGAAAAAGAACCCAAGCAGGAGAAAACTGCACTCTTCGAAAACGCCGAAGCTGCAAAGAAAACTGCTGGAC
>JBNATO010000080.1:0-9114 GCA_049701555.1 Thermacetogeniaceae bacterium
TCTACCGACCCTGCTCAGCCACCCCTTATTCGAAAATGCCCGGTTCCGCAGCCGACATCCAGAACCACGGTTTCTGGATGTATCCTTTCTCTCCTGAGCAGCGCCTTTGTCAGGGCGAAACCCCCCGGATGGGCGCCATCTATACCGTGCTCTGCAAGCAACTCTAAGTATTTCATATGCGACACTCCTTGGAATGATCTGCCAATTATAGGATATGTCAGCCCCGGGAATGGGAACCCTTTTTCCCAGTGATTCATACGCTAATGAGAAAGGAAAGGGACGATTCATCCGAGAGGGGGTTCCAGAGATGATCAGCACTCCGGGAGCGAGACCTGGCGAGCCGTCTGATAGGCCGGTTGCTGGACCAGAGGGGCAGAGAGGAGGCGATCCGGGCGGCCGGCAGGGGACCAACCCGGGATGCAATCCAGGAGAGGGTGGAAGGATAAACTTACCTTTTCTCCTGTTTTTGATCCTGATCCTGCTCATCTTGTGTTTTAAGTAGTCCTTTGCCCTGAGGTGTTCACAGCCATGTCGACGATGTCCTGGTCGTGCACAGCGTTGAGGCGGCTTGCGATCCGGTTGCCGTCTCCGTTGACCCTTCCCACAGCGTTGTTTCCTTTGGTACGAGAGTGCCAGCTGCTCAGACTGTTTTCTCCGTAAAAGACCCCGGCGTTGCTGTGAACGCTGGACATCTTTACTTCCTTGATGTAGATCAGGGTTTTCATCAGGGTCACCTCTCCAGCAATCTAAGAAAATCCCTTTCGCATTGCCATTCGTATGAGAGCTGATCCTGGTAATCAGGATCGTCAACACGGGTACTGGCCCCTGTGAGGGTGTTGCGGTCGCCGTTGATGCGCCCCAGGCCGTTGTTGACCTTGGAGTGGGTTTGCCAGTTGAAGAAGTAGTTGTTGCCGATGGCGACTGCTGATCCTGTGTCGATGTCGGCGATCCTGATGGTATGGATGTTGATCTGGAGGGATACCATCGCCGCTTCACCTTCTTTCCCTGTTTACTTAAGGTTATGTGGGATGTGCTCTTGATGTGACTTTGAAGATAAGGCACTTCGGCGCTGACGGCATATAATGGTTAGAAAGCAGGAGGCGGTCATTGTGGCTGTTCTCATCATCAATCAGTTCACGCAGGTCATTCAGTTTCGCAACAATGCCAACATGTTTCAGGGGAAAGGGGTCGCCAACGGGTACACCCTGAATACAAAAGGAAATTTTAGCATAGGGCAGATCGCTGGAAACTTCAATGCCTTCTTCAGTTGGGCCAGCGTGCTCTTTGATCCCGATGTGAGCGATACTCCGATCATCGAGGGGGAGATCAAGGGTTTCTTCGGTCCCGAGATAGCGGAGGTTACCTGAGAAGTGTCTATCTGTCGACGGCTGAAAGCCCTGTTTAGGTTTTGGGAACGGGAACGGAAAGTGGTGCGGCTGGAGTCGAAGGTTGCGGAACTCCAGGCGCTTGTCCACAAGTTATCAGTGGAGCTGTCTTCTCTGACGAAGGAGTTGGCTGGACGTCCCTTTGAGATGCACATCGACAAGGTTTTGATCGACAAGGTCAACCTGGAACAGCTGGTCTTCCACATCGACGAGATCGGGGTTAGAGACTTGAGTGGGGCTCTGAGCATCGGGGTCAACTACGGCGGCAGGGTGATGCGGGTGACGAACGCCTCCGCTGAGAGGGAGCCAAGGCGGCCACAGCCCATCGCGGAAGAGAAGGCGCGGATAAAGATCAATTTCTGCGATCAAGGGGATTGAGGGGTGAATTGGAGCGTGAACCGTAATCCTTTCGAGAGCTTAAAGGATATTCCCTTTTTCGTCGAGGAGTTTTTTAAGGAGCTTTCCGAGAAGGATTGGCCGCTTCCTGGGGAGTTCTTCAGCGGCATGGGGCAGGGGAAATGGCCGCCCTTGAATGTTGTGGAAACAGCTGATGAGCTTGTGATCACAGCAGCGATCCCCGGCCTGCGGCACGAGGGCGATGTGAGCGTCTACTTGAAGGGGAATGTGCTGACGATCGAGGGCGCGGTTCTGCCGGAGCACCATGGATTTGCCGCTGTGAAGGTTCACGTGCAGGAGCAGCGGGAGAGGAAGTTCAGCCGCACCATAAACCTGCCGGTTGCGGTTGACGCCAGGGGTTCGCGGGCAAGCTACCGCCGCGGCATACTCGAGATCAGGCTGCCGAAACTGGGGGGCAGCTACGCTCAATCCCTCAAGATCGAATTTCAAAAGTGAGTGGCTTGGCATTTTTTAATAAAAGATATATCTTAGAAGAGTCAGACTGAAGCGATGAGGCCAGGAGGTATCGGAAGTGGCTGTAAGGATGAGGTGGATGGTTGCGGTTTTTTTGCTCCTGTTTGTGGCGGTCCTGGGGACAGGCTGTCGGCCTGGGAAACAGGCGGATATAAGGATCGCCGGTTCCACGTCTGTACAGCCCCTTTCGGAGGAGCTTGCCGATGCCTTTATGAAGAAGAACCCGGGTATCACCGTTATAGTGGCTGGCGGCGGCTCCAGCGCGGGGATCAAAGCGGCTCATGAGGGTACGGCGGACATCGGGGCATCGTCCCGTGAGCTCACGCCTGAGGAGAAAAAAGGTTTGACAGAAACGGTGATCGCCAAGGATGCTATTGCGATAATCGTCAATCCTAAGAACAGCGTTTCTCAGCTGAGCCTTGCGCAGATCCGCGGGATCTTCGCTGGCGAGATCACCAACTGGAAGGATGTCGGAGGGAAGGATGCGCCTATTCACCTCTTCACACGGGAAGAAGGATCTGGGACGCGCGGCGCCTTCGAAGAGATCGTCATGGGCAAGGGCAAGAGGATCACCGGGAAGGCGAGCGTCCAAAACTCTACCGGCGCCATCAGGACTGCGGTGGAATGGGATGAGAGCGCCATCGGGTATATCTCTTTGGGCTGCGTAAACGAGCGGGTGAAGGTTGTGGCTGTCGATGGCGTGAAGCCGAGCAGGGAGACGGTTCTGAGGGGAACTTATAAGCTCTGGAGGCCGTTTATCTACCTCACCAAAGGGGAACCCACCGGTGCCGCGAAGAAGTTTATCGACTTCGTGCTGAGCGAGGAGGGGCAGAGGATTGTAGGAGAGATGTTTGTTCCCGTCAAGAGATGAACTTATATAACCCTTGCTTATTCCTTTTCTCTGTAGAGGAAGAGAGCGAGCCCGATAATGACGAGGATTCCGCCGCAAACCTGAGCCACACCAGGTAGTTCCCCGAAGATCAGCATGCCTAGGATGGTTGCCCCGACCGGCTCACCTAGGATGCTGAGCGACACAAGGGCAGCCTTGGCATAGCGCAGAGCCCAGTTGAAGACTGTGTGACCGCAGATCGTTGGGATTACTGCAAGGGCAAAAAAGCAGAGCCAGTCTTTTGAGGGATAGGGGTAGAGCGGCGTTCCGGTAAGGATATTGAACACCAGCAGGAGGATGGCTGCGCTGCCGTAAACTGTGAAGACGTAAGGGAGAAGGGAGAGGTGTTTTCGTAAACTGCGCCCGATCATGAGGTATCCCGCTTCGAAGAAGGCTCCGGCGAAGGCTAGCAGATCTCCCAGCAGGGCTTCCCTCCCGATTCGGAAATCCCCAAAACTGATTAGAGAGCTTCCTGCTAAGGCGATGGCTGCGAAGATAAAGCCGGATGGGGTGATTTTTTCTTTGAGGAAGAGAGAACCGAGGGAGATCACGAAAAGAGGGTGCAGCGATACCAGCACTGTGGAGCTGGCGATCGAGGTATATTTCAAAGAGGTAATCCAGGCGACGAAATGCAAGGCTAGAAACGCTCCAGAAATTATTGATAAAGCAATGTGACAGCTGTTCAACCGCTTAAGCTCGGCGATTCCCGAGGAGCGCAGTAGAGGAAGCGTGAGCAGCAGAACTGTAAGCGCCAGCCTGTAGAAGGCGATGACTGTCGGCGGCGCCGTGGAAAGCCTTGTGAATATAGATCCGAAAGAGATGCCGATGACACCCAAAACAAGGATTAAATAAGGGCTGAGTTTTGAATTTTTGCCTTCCAAAAGTTTGGCCTCCTCTTTTGCTCTGTTGCTTTCGGCAAAATATCTTTAAAAAACTTTTTCTTTAAGTAAAGAAGAATTCCTTTTGTGTTGTAAAAAATAAGTTATCATGATAATATTAGAATATAAGAGCAATTCGCATGCCCGTAAATTCAATTTTCATCAGCTCAGGGAAAAGGAGGATGTGTTTAGCCATGCAGGAAGTGGAGATCGCTGTGTTCGGAACCAATGCCCCGATTTCGAGCTGCGGGTGAGGGACATCTTCGGGGGACGCATGTTGCGGCCCATCAAAGACGATGCGTGAGGAGGCTGAGGAACTCAAGGATGCTCTTGTAAAGAATTTTGGGGATGTGATCAAATTCCGCTTTGTCGATGTCCGCAGCGATGAACTCAAGGAATACCCGCAGGTCGTCAAAATCATGGATAAGGTCCGCCTCCCCTTGACGGTGATCAACGGAGAGCCTAGATTTCACGGTGGCCTTTCCTACCTGATGATTTCCGAGGCGATCCGCAAGATCCTGAATGAAAGCAAGAGCGAACAGTAAAAAACTTAATTCTTCAGGAGGGAGTTCGGTGACAGAAAAGGCTAGCGCAAGGCTTTCCGTTCTCGACCGGTTTCTGACGCTCTGGATCTTTCTGGCGATGGCTGTAGGGGTTTTGGCCGGCTATCTGTTTCCGGGCATCGCCAGGGTTCTCGATCGGCTGTCTGTGGGGACCACTTCCATCCCGATCGCCATCGGCCTGATCGTGATGATGTACCCCCCATTGGCCAAGGTGAAGTACGAAGAGCTCGGCAATGTCTTCAAAAACATCAAGGTTTTGGTGCTCTCGCTTGTTCAGAACTGGATCATCGGCCCTGTTCTGATGTTCCTTCTTGCGATCATCTTCTTGAGGAGCCATCCCGAGTACATGGTGGGGCTGATCCTGATCGGCCTTGCCCGCTGCATCGCCATGGTCATCGTCTGGAACAGCCTGGCTGACGGGGACGCCGAGTATGCAGCAGCTCTTGTTGCCTTCAACTCTCTCTTCCAGGTGTTCTTCTACTCGGTCTATGCCTACTTCTTCGTCACCCTTCTGCCGCAGTGGCTGCACCTTTCGAAGCAGATCACCGTGATCCACGTCTCGATGGCCGAGGTGGCCAAGAGCGTGGCCATCTATCTGGGGATCCCCTTCCTGGCCGGAGTGATCACAAGGTTTACGCTGATGCCGGCCAAGGGGAGGGACTGGTACGAGCGGCGCTTTATCCCGAAGATCAGCCCGATCGCCCTGATCGCCCTCCTCTACACGATCATAATCATGTTCTCCCTGAAGGGGAAATACATCGTCAACCTCCCGCTCGACGTGGTGCGGGTGGCTATACCGCTGCTCTTCTTCGTGATCATGTTCTTCATGTCCTTCTATATCAGCAGAAAAGCCGGGGTCAATTACCCGCAGGCAACATCTCTTTCCTTTACCGCTGCCAGCAACAACTTCGAGCTGGCGATAGCGGTTGCGGTTGCCGTGTTCGGCATCAATTCAGGGCAGGCCTTTGCGGCTGTGATCGGCCCTCTCATCGAGGTGCCTGTGATGATCGGTTTGGTCAATGTAGCTCTGAGCTTCAGGCGCAAATACTTCACACCTGAGGGAGAGCCGATTTCCTAAGCCTGGTCAAATAAAATTAGTGGAGGGAGACATATGGGGGGAGAGACCTTGATCGAACAGGGGCTTACATACCTGGTGGCTTGCGCGGGCGCTTGCTCGAATTTCGGGCAGCTGAGCATGCAGGTGCTGCTCAGGCTCGGGAGAGAGAAGTACGGCAAGCCGTTTTGCCTAGCAGGGTTGGGTGCGCACCTGCCCAGCTTTCTTGAACGGGCAAAAGAGGGGAGCTTTATCGTGATCGACGGCTGCCCTCAGCAGTGTGCCCTCAAAACAGTGGAGCATGCAGGGGCTAAGGTAGCAAAGAACGTCGTGATCGCTAAGCTCGGCATCGAGAAAAAAACCGGAGACTTTGAGATCTCGCCAGAAGAAGTGGAAAAGGCTTTTGAACAGGTGCGTGGCGTGCTGGCCGGAGAATAAACAGAGATGGGGCAACATCTATGATGTTTGAGGTTTGGCGGGGGAAGAGGGGGGCCGAATAGTGGAGGTCTATCTCAACAATGCCGCCACGTCCTGGCCGAAGCCGGAGAGGGTATATGTGGCGGTCGATAATTATTTGCGGGGTTTCAGCGCCAGCCAGGGGAGGGGGAGCTTCCGCAGGAGCCGGGAGGCTACCGGCATTATCGAGGAATGCCGTGCCAAGCTGGCGAGGCTCTTCAACGCGGATGACCCCTCCCGCTTTGTCTTTACGAAGAACTGCTCCGAGGCCTTGAACCTGGCGATCAAAGGCTTTCTCCGCAGGGGTGACCATGTGATCACCAGCAGCATGGAGCACAACTCGGTCTGGCGCCCGCTGAAGACCCTGGAGATGAAAGGGGTCATTTCCTTAACGCAGGTGCTCTGCAACAGGCGGGGGGAAATAGACCTCGATGCTGTGGAGAAGGCCTTTCAGCCGAACACCCGCCTTCTCGTCTGCACACATGCTTCCAATGTTACTGGAACGCTTTTCCCGATCGCCGAACTGGCGGAGATCGCCCACAGGCATGGAGCAGCGATCCTGGTGGATGCCGCCCAGACGGCAGGGGTTTACCCGATCGACATCAAGGCTCTAGATCTGGATTTGGTCGCCTTTTCCGGGCATAAGGGGTTGTTGGGGCCTCAGGGGACTGGGGCGCTCTACATCTCGCCGCGGCTCGTTCTGGAGCCCTTGCTGGAGGGAGGCACGGGGAGCAGTTCTCTTTCCCCTTTTCAGCCTGAGGTTCTACCTGACCGCTTTGAAACGGGGACGCCCAACGGCCCCGGCATAGCAGGCCTCGGTGCTGCCCTTGACTTCATTCTGGAGACAGGAATAGAGGTTATAAGGGAGAAAGAGGAGATGCTCACAGGGATGCTCCTGGAGAAGCTCCAGAGGATTGCAGGTATTGAGCTCTACGGCGTCCTCGACCCTGAGCGGCAGGTGGCTGTTGTTTCCTTCAACGTCCGCGATGTCAACCCTGAAGAGGTGGGGACGGTTCTCGACGAGGTGTTCGGGATCATGGTGCGCACGGGGTTGCACTGCGCCCCAGAGGCCCACAAAACCATCGGCACCATCGACCGCGGGACCGTAAGGGTCAGCCCCGGCTTCTTCAACACTCCGGAGGAGATCGACTATTTCATAGAAGCGATAAGGGAGATCGCCAGGAAGGCCGGGCATCCGGCTTCTCAGGCGAAAGAAAAGCCTGAGACCGAGGAATTCCTGACAGGTTACAGGATCCAACAGACCTCGCCCTGCTTTTCCGATGCCAAGAAGATCCGGGTTGTGGCCTCCCTCCCCAGGAATATCGAGGAGCTGTTCCCGTATCTCAACGCAGTGCTGCGGGGGAACTACAACAGGGAGGAGAAGAGCTTTACCTTTTCCTATGAGGATCGCCCTGTGGTTCTGGAACCGACCTTGATGACCCTTGGGAAGACCGAGGACCTGGCAAAGGCAAAAGAGATCTTTGATAGGGTGATCAGAATCCTCAACAAGGTTTACGCCGAAAGGGACAGGATTGTTCCTACCACAGAGCCCCAGATCCAGCTCAGCCCATTATCCTTATACAAACACCTGCCGCGCGCCAACTGCAGGAAGTGCGGTGAGCTCACCTGCCTTGCCTTCGCAGCCGGTGTTGTCCAGGGGAACCGCAAGCTCGATGATTGCCCGACTCTTCAGGAACCCTCGTATGCCCGGCAGAGGGAGGCGATCGAGCAACAGCTTGCGGATTACTTCGCAAGGCTGCTGCCGAGAGGGGAGGAGTTTCCTTTATGAAAAAGGTGTTTATAGTTCTGGAGCCGGAGGAGATTGTGAGGCTGCAGGGGATCCTCACCGACCATGACGGGGAGGAAGCCTGGAAATTTCTGCAGTTTGTCCTCTGGCCGAAGATCAAGAAAGAGATCAGCTGTCTAGACGGCAGAAAATAGAGGGGGTGAGCCGGGATGAGCAAGTGTGTCCAGTGCGGTCTCTTTTCACCGGTGCAAAAGGAGTGCGTCTGGTTCAAGAAGATCCTCACAAAGGAGGATATCGAGAGGAGCGACGAATGCAATTATTTCATCGAGATCGTCTATGAGGATGGGGAACCTTTGACTCCGTACCAGCACCTTATCTTGAAACGCCAGGATATCGAAAGCAAGAAGATGCAGGGGCCAGTCTGATCCCTGATTCAGGAGCAGGCAAAAAGTTAGGCCGGGTGGGAATTCAGCCCGGCCGTTTGCCCGAGGATGTTTTCACTTTTTCTCTTTCTCTTCGGATTCCTTCTTGTCGTCTTCTTCCTCTAAAGAGACGATCTTGATATCGCAGCAGCAGCTGCTTCCTCCTCCGAACAACTTGCCCAGAAGGCCTTTTTTCTTCTAAAATCCTGGAAAGCCTTTTGGATCTCGGTCGAGGGCTTCGGGCTTTTCGGGATGATAAAAAGATTCTGGTTTTAAGGAGGGATTTTGGTATGGAGGTCACCTTATTGCCGTTTTTGGATGAGATGGAGGAGGGTCTAGAAGAAGTGACGGTTTCCTACTGGAAGGTAGAAGAGGGAGATCATGTTGACAAGGAGGAGGACCTTGTTGAGATCACGACCAGCAAGGCGGTTTATACCATACCATCGCCTGTCTCAGGAACCGTGGAAAAGATCCTGGTTCAGGAGGGAGAGACCGCCAAGGTAGACCAGGTGCTCTGCATCATCAGAGAGGACTGAAAATTCTACAGGGCGAGGAAAAACGGAGAATGAACCCCGAAGGTTTTCTGTGATGAAAGTTGACAAAAAATGTGTTATGGGTTAATATACCAATATAAACATATAAATATATTAACTGCATAAAATTGGGATCGATGGGGAGGTGAAGAAGGTATTTTATGCCAAAGGGTATGTAAGTGGGAATATGCCGGATTTAAGTTTGTAAAAAGACAAAAAATAAAAAATAGTCACAATAAGGAAGGGTGATATTTATATGAACAACCCGAATCCGTGATAATAACAACTGGGCAGGACCTGCTCTAACAGTAAATGGT
>JBNATO010000081.1:0-9038 GCA_049701555.1 Thermacetogeniaceae bacterium
ATTTTTCGCCATCTGCGCCCCTTTTCCTTCATTGGTATTATTTAAATTTTTCAAATTTTTAGCTAAAGAAAGATCATCTTGCAGAGAAGCAGCGATAAAATGAGCCCAGTCAAATCCGCAATTAGTCCCAATGCCAAGGCGTGCCGGTATCTTTTTATCCCAACAGACCCGAAATACACAGTCAACACAAAAAAAGTCGTGTCTGTCGTCCCTTGCATAACCGAAGCAAGCCTGCCAACAAAAGAGTCAGGACCATACGTCCTTATAAGCTCAGTAGCAATCCCCAGTGCACTGCTTCCAGAAAGCGGCCTCATCAGAGCTAAAGGAAGAACCTCTGGAGGCAACCCCAGAGTCGAAAGGACGGGAGCACAAAAATGAGCCAGAAACTCCATTGCTCCAGAAACTCTAAAAACCTTTATCGCAACAAACATCGCCACAAGATAGGGAATAATCCGCACTGCTATCTGAAATCCTTCTTCAGCGCCACGGATAAAAGTCTCATAAATAGGTATCCTGCGCAATACCCCTATGACTAAAAAGAAACAAAAAAGCATAGGAACTGCCCAAGTAGAAACCCTTGTAATCAGCAGCTCAATCACCTTTTCACAAACCTCCTCAAAAGAGGCCGCAACTGGGTGCGCCAAAAGATATCGATGAACACCACAATAATCATTGAAAAACCTGTAGCAAGGATAGTTGGAGCAACTATCTCAGTTGGATTCGAGGATCCAGCTGCCACTCGGACCCCAATGATGGTAGCAGGAATCAACGTAAGACAAGAGGTATTGAGAGCTAGAAAAGTACACATAGCATCTGATGCTGCAGCAGGTTCCGGGTTGATCTTTTGAAGCTCTTCCATCGCTTTGAGACCGAATGGAGTTGCCGCATTACCGAGACCTAAAATGTTAGCGCTGATGTTCATGATGATAGACGCTAACGCTGGGTGATCTGGAGGGACAGTGGGAAACAAACAGCGGGTGATAGGACGCACTAAGCGGGCAATTAAGGTGATCAGACCAGCTTCTTTGGCGATCTCCAACATGCCAAGCCAAAGGGTCATCAAACCGATCAGATCAAGACACACTCTTACCCCTTCATTGGCACCTGTGAACAATGTTTCGGTTACAACTTCAATCTTACCGGTAAGGGCCCCTGTTAAAATCCCTCCCAACAGCAACACAAGCCATATAATATCCAGCATTTCTCTCCCCTCCAAATCCTACCCTAATTCCACCTTTATGTAGGAGGAGAGGAAAATAGACCCGGAGCAACTCTTTACTAGCTAAAAAGCCATTTCAAAAATCTTGCGAAAAAAGTTTTTGACACCAGCGAACAGTCTTATCCAGAAGGGAATCCTTCTTCCAACACTCGAACTCGCCAACAGGTTAATCCGGCCGATTTCCTTTCCCTTCAGCAAGATCCGCAGCGAACCAACAACCTCTCCGCGCTTGACCGGAGCTCGAATCTTTTTGGGAAGAGAAACTGCATATGATAATTGCATCTTCTCTGAAGGAGTCGCTGCAACCAAAACATCTTTTTCAGGCTTTAAGGTAACCTTCCGAGAAAGTCCACCATAGATATCCACCTGAAGAAATTTTTTGTCAACCTTAAGGGGGTAACCCTGATAATGAAGAAATCCGTAGTCCAAAAGCTTTTCAGCATCCTCATATACTTGAGGAGAATTGAGAACAACAACGATTAAACTCAAATTTCCTCTCCGAGCCGCTCCTACGAGGCAATTTCCTGCTCTTTTTGTATAGCCGGTTTTCACCCCGATCGCCCCGCTATATCTATAAAGAAGCCTGTTTTTGTTAAACAGCTGCCGCTTCCAAGGGTGTCCTTCCCAAGGTATCGCCGCTGTTTTCGTTTCCACAACTTTTCTAAAAGTGGGGTTAGTCATCGCATATCTCGTGAGAAAGGCAAGATCCCAGGCTGTAGTATAGTGCCCTACAGCCTCAAGACCATGGGGATTAGAAAAGTGCGTGTTTCTCAAACCCAATTGCTTGGCGCGCGCATTCATCCTCTCAACAAAATCCTCTACATCACCAGCAACGCTCTCCGCTAAAGCAACGGCAGCATCATTCGCTGAACTCAACATCAAGGCATAGAGAAGTTCCCTTCTGGTCAAGACCTCACCAGTCTCTAGCCAGATCGAACTCTCCCCGGTTTCAGCCGCGCGCTCGCTGATACGCACCTTTTTATCCAAGTTTCCATTCTCTATAACCAGCAGTGCAGTCATAATCTTTGTCAGGCTCGCTGGCGGCATTCTTAAATCAGCATTCTTCTGGTAAAGTACCCTGCCAGAGTTTTCATCGATGAGTATTGCTGCCTTGCCCCAAACCTCAACTGAACCCAGATCAGCTGCCTCAATAGGCTTTATAAAGCTGACAAAAAGATTGACGACCACAAAAAAAAGAAAAACAGTAAATACAGAAATTCGTCCAATCTTTTGCCACAACACCCGAATTCCTCCACATCATGCCAATTAATCTTTTCACCTGGTTAACAAAGAAAAAAGGGGTAAATCCCCTTTATTCTCTTCGCCGAGAATTATTATACACCTATTATACACCAAACCCTATACTGTTGGAGAAGGCGGAGTTGTAGTCACTGGAGAACCAGCATTCGGCGCAGGTTTTCCACGCGTCAGCATCCCCTCCAATTTTTCCATGAACTCAGGAGCCAAATCCAACAACCGTTCAGCAACCACGTTGCCTTCTACAGGTAAAAACCTGATCTGATTATGCCCGACAACCAAAAAACCCACTGGCTTTACCGAAACACCTCCACCGCTTCCTCCGCCAAATGGAAAGCTGCCATCTCCCCCGCGACTACCTTCAGGCTGGTAATCAGCACCTCCTGCAGCAAAGCCACATGAAACCATAGAGATGGGCATGATCACGCTGCCATCAGGGGTCTCCACAGGATCGCCAACAATTGTGTTGACATCGATCATCTCTTTAATATTCTCCATCGCAGTCTTCATCAATGTTTCGATCGGATGGTCGCCCATAATTTCTACCTCCTGATGATACTGCTCTATAAAGTCTCCGGTGCCACCACAAGAAAAACTTTACTAACTGGACCATAATATTGCCTAAATGTGTCTCTAATATACAATCCAAATAGACCTCAAATATTGTCCTTCCAAAATACGGAGTAACACGAACAACAGGCACGGCAGAGGAAAACTTAAGAGACTGAAGGAGATACCTCGAAAGATAACCCTGCAACGCCCAAAGCACTCCAGCAGCAAAACCCGTCACCGCATAATCATTAAAACCTATGCTGGTAGATAAAACAAGCCGTTTACAGGAGCATTTGCGCATAAATGCCAGAATGTAAGCAAATATTTTTTTAAATGAACGATAATAAAAAACCAACTCGTTCAATGTAAATAAGCGACTTCCTTCGATTTTTTGCTTATAGCGCTGAAAAAATTTTAATCTCACTCTTTTACCGATAGCGATCTTTACCCTTTCACCCTCGCTAGGCCCAACAGCAAATTCTACAGCAAAAAAGCCATCAAAGATATGAAACCTCAACATTACTGAATGCGTCTTTCCATTTCCTCTTCTATACACAACATGGAGCTGCACGGGCAAAGCAACAATTGAGTAAATTGCCAACGAAAGCACAACCAAAAGAAGCGCAGCTAATTGTATCGAATGACTGAGGCCATTCAATAACACTTTCACCCCAATAATACCCCGATATATACACATTTAGATTAGCGCATATTTGCAAATTTATACCTCTTCGCAGCAGCTATTCCTTCTTTTCCAACTCCTCCAGGGGAGGCAAGTCATCCAGGCTTTTAAGTCCAAACATTTTTAAAAATGCTGTTGTTGTTCCATAGAGAAGTGGCCTACCAGGCCCTTCCCCTCGCCCGACCTCCTTTATCAGCCCGCGTTCCAAAAGCGTAGACAAGACATGATCGACTTTCACACCGCGTATCGCCTCGATCTTGGCACGAGTAACAGGCTGATAATATGCGATTATACTCAATGTTTCTAGAGCAGCAGGAGATAAAAAAGACTCCTTTGAAGCCTTTCCTTCCAGCAACTTTTGCACATAGGGAAAGTATTCCTTTCGCGTCACAAGTTGATAACCTTTAGCTACCTCTATAATCTGCAGACCATGACCGAAAGACTCATAATGTCGCTGCAACTCTTTTAAGAGTTGCTCTACCTCCTCGGGGGGCAATTCCATGATACCGGACAATTTGGTCAATGTCAGAGGCTCTGAACTAGAAAAGAGCAAAGACTCCAGGATAGCCAGCCTTTCTTTTTTCAACATTATTGCAACCATCTCAACCTCTCTTACCAGAAGGCGATTATTTAGGGCAAAAGATGTAGATATCTCCAGAAGGATTCTCTTGTCTAACCCTGATCTTCCCTTGATAAACCAACTCCAATATGGCCACAAAGGTTATTATGAGCTCTTCTCTGCTCGAACTCGGCGAGAACATTTCCTGGAATAATATACCTTCAGGTTTTTCCGCCAGAAGACTCATCACTGCTTCGATCTTTTCACAAATATCGATTGGGGGAGACTGTATGCAGTATGGCTTCAACGGGGCGCTTCGCTTCAATACCTCTCTAAAAGCTGAGACAAGCAACGACACATCTAAGCGCTTTTCATCTGGAATAGTTTTTTCCTGTAGCAAAGAAGGGGGACGCTTACAAAAGAGACTCCACTCCTTGGCTTTCTTCTCCAGAAAAGCAACGGCTTCCTTAATGAACAGGTATTCTGATCCCGGTTCTAATTCTTCTGTAACAGTCCCTTCCTCACTGAAGACTGAGCCTTCATTGCTCTCATCATTCTCATCTCCTTCATGTTCGTTCTTTTTGGGAAGCAATAGCTGCGCCTTAACGGAGAGAAGGGTAGCCATCGCTACCACCAAACGGCTACCCTCTTCCAGGTCGGCAACATCACTTTTCAGATTATCATGAAAAAATTGATCAATTACCTCACATACAGAGACAGAAGACACAGGAATTTCTTCGTTTTTCAAAAGCCTCAGAAGCAGGTCAAGTGGCCCTTCATAGCATCTTAGTCTTACATGGAATCTCAATTCCCATCGCCGCCCGTACTTCTTCCAGCGTCTGCTGAGCTACAGCCCGCGCCTTCTTGCTCCCTTCCCTGAGAATATCCCAGACGTAATCTGGATCCTTTTCTAATTCACGGCGCTTCTCCCAAAAGGGCGTGAGAAAGTCTATAAGTACCTGCGCCATTTTCTTTTTGCAGGGAACACATCCTATCTCCCCGCGCCTGCAAGCACGCTCTATTTCCCCAACTTCTAACTTGTTAAATATCCGGTGATAGGCAAAAATATTGCAAACATCCGGGTGTCCTGGGTCATTTGCATGAATGCGCTCCGGGTCAGTGATCGCCTGCCGTACCTTGAAGTGGACCTCCTCTGGAGTGGTTGCAATAGGAATATCGTTGCCGTAGCTCTTGCTCATCTTTCTTCCGTCTATCCCTGGAACAAGAGATATCTCAGAAAGATACGCCTGCGGTTCAGGAAAAACCTTTTTCTTATAAAGATGGTTAAAACGCCGCGCCACCTCGCGACATAGCTCCAGATGTGGCAGTTGGTCCTCTCCGACCGGCACCAGATCAGCCTTGTAGATTAAAATATCAGCAGCCATCAGCAACGGATACCCCAAAAAACCATATGTCGCAATATCCTTCCCCCGCTCCCGGAACTGCTGGATCTGGTCCTTATAGGTTGGACACCGCTCCAGCCATGAGACAGGGGTAATCAGGGAAAAGAGGAGGTGTAGTTCGGCATGCTCCTTGACATCGGACTGCACAAAGATAGTACTCCGGTTCGGGTCAAGACCTACAATCAACCAATCAAGGACCATCTCCCGAGTATTTTCAACAGCTTGAGAAGGTTCATCATATGCAGTAGTCAAGGCATGCCAGTCCGCAACCATAAAAAAGCATCGATATTTATCCTGGAGCATGCTCCAGTTCTGTAGCACACTCAAGTGACCGAGGTGAAGACGGCCAGTCGGGCGCATTCCGCTCAAAATTGTCCCTTGCTTCATACCGCATCCCTTCCCCGAAATGGTTTATAAAATTAGGCAAAGGGGCTAGCGATAAAACTGCTGACATTTACGAACAAATGATAGATCAAAGAAGCAACAGGCGACAGCAGCCCATTCACTGCATTAGTGAAGATCAAGAAGATCAAAATGAAAACACCATATCTCTCCAAATAATAGACAACCTCACTGGATGGAAGCAAACTTGTCAAGATTCTTCCTCCATCCAGCGGAGGTATAGGTATCATGTTAAACAGAGCAAGGTAGATATTTATAAAAACAATTCCGTTCAAAATCTCACTAACATACAAATTCGGTATATTCCCTTGAGGAAAAGCTAAGTACCTGACCAGAACTGCTGTAAAAGCAACCAAGAGGTTCATCAGCGGACCAGCAGCTGCCACCAAAACCATACCCGTGTTGCGATTCCCTCTGAAATTAAACGGATTAACCTGAACAGGCTTCGCCCATCCGAAATGAGTCACAATCAACAGGAGAAAACCAATGGGATCCAGATGAGCGAAGGGATTCAAAGTAAGTCTTCCCTGATAGCGGGGTGTGGGGTCGCCCAACTGATCAGCCATCTTTCCATGAGCATACTCATGAAAGGTAAGGGCGATAATCACAGCAGGCAACCAAAGAATGAGGTCGATTAAGCTAAAGAACATTATTTCTCTAACCCTTTTGCCGACAGCTACCCAGCAACCGCGGGGGTATGCGGTGATGCCTTCTCAGATCATCGTAGGTTTCTCTTTCAACGATCAAGTCAGCATTGCCGTCCTTTACCAATACCACCGCTGGTCGCGGAAGCCCGTTATAGTTGCTAGACATGGAATAATTATATGCACCTGTGCAGAAGACAGCAAGGATGTCACCAGGTTCTACCTTAGGCACAGGAAGATCCCAGATCAACATATCGCCGGATTCACAGCATCTGCCGGTCACAGAAACGATCTCCTCAGCTTCTGCATTCGCCTTATTAGCAATTATCCCTTCGTACTTCGCTTGGTATAAAGCAACCCTTGGGTTATCTGTCATGCCACCGTCTACAGCCACATACTTGCGAATCCCCGGAATGTTCTTAATAGAACCAATCGTGTAGAGGGTTGTACCAGCAGGGCTGATAATAGAACGACCCGGTTCCACAATCAGGTTCGGCCTTGGGTATCCCCACTTCTGACAACACTCTTCGACGCTCGATTTTATTGCCTCTGCATATTCCCTGATAGATGGAGGATCATCGCCCTCGCTGTAATAAACGCCAAGACCACCGCCCAGATCTAATTCCTCCGCGATCCAACCGAAATTATCCCGAATCTCCTTTAGAAAACCCATCATCACGCGCGCTGCATGGCGGAAGGCTTCCAGCTCGAAGATCTGGGAACCGATATGGCAGTGCAAACCTCTGAGATCCAGATGTTCACATGCCAGCGCTGTTTTTACAGCATTCAAGGCATCACCGTTCGCCAACGTGAACCCAAACTTTGAATCTGTTTTCCCTGTGCTGATAAATGAGTGCGTGTGAGCTTCAACCCCAGGAGCAATCCTCAGCAGTATCTTGGGACGCAACCCCTCCTGGAAAGCTAGCCTTTCCAATGTCTCCAGCTCAAAGTAATTGTCAACAACGATACGTCCTACCCCGGCTTTTAAGGCATACAACAACTCCGATGGGGACTTGTTGTTTCCATGAAAAAAGATCTTTTGGGAGGGGAAATCCGCGCTCAAAGCAATCGAAAGCTCACCGCCTGAAACTACGTCAAGACCCAACCCCTCTTCTGCCACAATCCTGCACATCGCCTCGACTAAAAAAGCCTTTCCAGCATATATCACCAGATCCTTCTCGTTTTCTTGAGTAAATGATCTGTAATACTCCCGGCAGTTGCTTCGCAACAATTCCTCATCAATAACGTAGAGAGGCGTTCCAAACTGATGAGCGAGATCAACGGTGTCACAACCGCCGATCTCAAGATGACCATCAGCGTTGATCCTCATTGTTCCCTGCAACCTCAAGAATGCTACCCCTTTCTCGAAATTTCCGCTTCCTCCCATACATTGAGGTTATTCTAACATGCCCCCCAACAAGGTGTCAATGCAAACCCCTAGGAGCACCTACATAAGAGCAGCCGTTGCTCCAGAAAAAAGCGGAACCCTTTTCATATGAGCCCCGCTTTCATTTCTTTAGCGCAGTTCAGAAACTGATTTGAGTCGGCTGCGGCCGATTTGTCGTCCTGTTTCATAATCCCCAACACTCCACCTGCCGCAGCGATCTCCCCAGCGCGCCAGCACCCTCTTTCCTTCTTTGATTTCAACCACTTCGCAGGAATTTGGACAGCCCTTGCAGATAAAGCTTCTAGGCTGGAAATTGATTTCTGAGACTTTAAAGCCGCGGAACTTGGTCGCTCCGTTTTCAGCTGCGTGGTCGATAGCCAGCAGAGCTGCTCCTATCGCTCCCATCACATTGAAATAGGGAGGGACAATGATCTCGGTCTTGAGCGCTTTCTCAAATGCAGCACGCATCCCTTTATTCGCTGCAACGCCGCCCTGAAAAACAATGGGTGGCAAGATCTCTTTACCCTTTCCCACGTTGTTAAGATAATTGCGGACAAGCGCCTCACAAAGACCTGCTATAATATCAGGCAAGGGATGACCCATCTGTTGTTTATGAATCATATCTGATTCGGCAAAAACAGTGCATCTTCCAGCTATCCTGACAGGATTAGTCGCCTCAAGCGCCTTCTCACCAAATTCCTCAATTGACAGATTCAGACGGAACGCCTGCTGATCCAGAAAAGAACCAGTACCAGCAGCACACACAGTATTCATGGCAAAATCTACAACAACTCCATCCCGGAGGATAATGATCTTGGAATCCTGCCCACCGATCTCGAGGATTGTCCGAACATCAGGAACAATCTTTAAGGCAGCAACAGCATGTGCTGTTATCTCGTTCTTTATCACATCTGCTCCAACCAATACACCTGC
>JBNATO010000082.1:0-9022 GCA_049701555.1 Thermacetogeniaceae bacterium
GTTTTGCGCTCTTTCGGCGAGGGATTGGGGGCATCGGACAGGCAGGAACAGCATAAAAAAATTGTCCTGACATCTAAGCATCTTTCAAAAGCGGAAGAAAATGCCCAGCAGGAACGAGAAAAGTGTGAGCGTCTGTGGAAATATGGGGGTTTTCTGTTGGGGCTTAGTGTTGCTTTATTGCTTCTGTAAGGGGCGAGGTGGTTGGAGTGAACGTAGAAATTGTTTTTAAGATCGCTGGGATCGGCATTCTCATTTCGGTGTTGCACATTATTTTAAAGCAGGCTAATAAAGAAGAACAGGCTCAGATGCTGACTCTGGCTGGTGTTGTCGTAGTTCTGATCATGGTGGTACAGCTGATCAACCAGCTGTTCAATATGGTTCGCTCAGTTTTCCGCCTCTTTTAGGAGGGCAAGCATGGAAATTTTGCAGATTGTGGGGCTTGGAATTATAGTCGCTGTTTTTGCGGTTTTGCTGCGACAGAGCCGCCCTGAGATGGCAATTTTTTTAGGCCTTTGTTTCAGCATTGTTGTTTTTGTCTTGGTTTTGGGGAAAATGGGAGCAGTCTTTGCGGTTTTTCGAGACCTTGCAAGGCGGGCTAGCGTGGATGAGGTCTATCTTGTGACGCTTTTGAAGATCATTGGAATCGCGTACATAACCGAGTTTGGTGCCCAGATCTGCCGTGATGCAGGCGAAGGCACTATTGCAAATAAGATAGAGCTTGCTGGGAAAATACTGATTATTGTTTTAGCTTTACCTATATTTATCGCTATTTTGGAGATTATTTTGCGGTTGCTTCCGTAAGAGTAACGGAGGTTTGGTGAATATGTGTCAGCGGTCAGCATTTTTGGCTCTCCTAATGACTGCATTGCTTTTTTGCTCTTTATCCTTTCCTGGAGCAGCGTGTGCAGAAGGGGCTCTGGAAACCTCGCAGATTATCAACGAGCAGTTTGAGAGGTTAAATATTGGAGAGTTGGAGTCTTTCATTAAGAAAATTGATCAAGACCTTAACAGCCAATTGTCAGGTTTTAGTCTTCAAGGTCTTTTGGAGAGGATCCGCAGCGGCAGGCTTGACTTCAACCTTACTAATGTGATTAAGACCCTCCTCGACTTTTTATTTCGTCAGCTATTAACGCATTTGTCGCTCTTGGGAGAGCTTCTTGTGCTCGGCACTGCCCTGGCACTCCTAGAACAACTCCAAAGCGCCTTTGAACAGAACACCGTTGCTAGGCTGGCACACGGGATAGGAGTTCTTTGCCTGCTTACAGTCGCCCTCTCCTCCTTTACACTGGCGCTCAATACGGGAAGGGAAGCCATAGGAAATATGGTAGGTTTGATGCACTCTATTTTACCGGTTTTATTGACATTGATGGCGGGAATGGGAAATCTGACAACTGTTGCCTTGATCCACCCTGTAGTTTTTGTATCGCTTAACATCTTTGGTGCTCTTACCCGAAATATAGTTTTCCCTCTTATCTTTTGCGCGGCAATTTTGGGGATTATAAACCATATTTCAGAACGATTTCAGGTGTCGCGCCTTGCAGATTTGCTCAGGGATGGAAGCGTGATCTTAACCACTCTCTTTTTAACGCTGTTTGTCGGTATTTTGGGGGTTCAAGGGGTTGCGGGTGCAGTGAGCGATGGGATCGGTCTGCGAACTGCTAAATTTCTGACAGGAGCTTTTGTTCCTGTAGTTGGTGGGGTTTTATCAGATGCAGTGGAAGCGATAATGGGATGTTCGCTTTTTCTCAAAAACGCTGTGGGTATTCTTGGAACATTGATAATCTTTTTTATGTGTGCACTTCCTGGAATTAAGATTCTCTCGGTAGCAGCGATTTACCGGTTGGCTGCTGCATTGATGGAACCCTTGGGTGCTCATAGGCTGGGAGGGTCTCTCACGCTTCTGGGCAATTATCTCTTTGTTGTATTTGCAGGGGTTGCTGCGGTTGGGCTGATGTTTTTTATTGCGCTGACGATTGTGGTAGGAGTGGGAAACTTTTCAGTTTTGCTCAGGTGATGGGGTTGGTTCCTGTATGGAGACTATCCGGGCTGTTGTTAGAAACTTGGTGTTTCTTGTTCTCCTGATGGGATTTTTGGAGATGCTTTTGCCTCTAAGAGGGACTCGCAGGTTCCTCCAGGTAGTTCTCGGGATGTTTGTTTTGGTAACTGTGTTGAATCCTGTTGTTGCTTTTTTCCGCCAAAAGCCGATTCTAAGCATCGACATTGCTGGAAATAGTGCGGGCGAAACAGCGGAGCTGAGCTCCATACTGAGGGGGGGCGAGAGTTTGCAACGTGTAACTCTGGAAAGAGCCCAAAAATCTTATGAAGAGAGATTGGAAGAGCAGATAGCTGCTATTGCGAGATTGGTTCCGGGTGTGCGAACAGCAAGCGCTCAAGTTTTTCTCTCTGATAACTGGTTTCAAGCGGGGGCCGGGGGCATCGAAAGGGTAGTCATAGCTGTTGATGTAGAGAAAAAAATAAAGCCTGTTGAGAAGATCAGAGTCAATGAGGAACAAAAGGTGTATCCCCAAAGTTCACAATTGAATCCATCTGGTGACGAGATTGCTGACAAAGTGCGTGATACTGTGGCCTCTTTGTTTGGGCTCCGAGCAGAACAAGTAGTTGTGAATGTTGATTAAAAAAATTTCTGTTGTGGTTGGCGGGTGAGCTTAATGACAGAAAGCAAGAACGCCTCGGGCAAGTGGTGGAAAAATATGTATAATGAAAAGGCGATTTCTTTCATGCGTATTTCCAACTTCTGGTGGTTATTGGTCATCCTCGGAGGAGGAATTGTTCTTCTCATGATCAGTTCTTTCATGAGTATTTCTGGAAATGCTCCTCTCGATGCTGTGTCTGGTGGCGGCATTAACAAGGAGGCGGTAAAGGAGGAGGCACAAAAAGAGGATGCTCTTTTGGGCGCAGAAAAGGAGCTGGAAAACCGATTGGAGAGGATTCTAGGGGCTGTAGAGGGTGCTGGGAGCGTGGAAGTGACCGTGATCTTGGCATCAGGTGAGGAGAGTGTTTTTGCTCAGAACCTGAACAAACAGAACAGAGTGATCGAAGAAAAGGATCAGTCTGGAGGAAATCGGAAAACTACAGAGTTTAATGAACAGGGGAATTTGGTTTTTGCTGAAACGCCGAATGCTGGAAAAGAAACGCCAGTTGTTGTCAAAACGAAGCGCCCAGAGGTTGCTGGGGTGCTTGTGCTTGCAGAGGGTGCACAGGACCCAGAGTTACGAGAGAAGTTGGTTCAGGCGGTGGAAACGCTGCTAGACATCCCCCCTTATAAGGTTACTGTTTTGGTAAAGGAAGGAGGCTGATGGAAGTGGTATCGATCGCGTTGAGCAGGAAAAGGGTTATTATATTTTTCCTTGTGGTGGCAGCTCTTTGTCTTAGTTTTTTGCTGCTGAGAAGTGGTACAGGCAATAGAAAGCTTCCTGTTGAGGTGAAGGTGGAGCAAAAGAATGGGGTTTCGGGAAAACTACCTCATGCTGTCAAAAATTTGAACGAGGGTGACAAGGAGTTTTTTGTGGAATACAGGCTTAACAGGGAGCGCCTTTGTAGCAAGCAGATTGAGCTTTTGAAGGAGATCGCTGAGAATCCTGATTCGAGCGCGGAGATACGAGAGAGCGCTCAGAGGGATATGATACAGATCACCGAAAACCTAGGGAAGGAGACTGAGATAGAGAAGTTGATTATAGCTCAAGGGTTCGATGACGCAGTTGTGATGCTTCAGCCGAAAGCGGCGATGGTGGTTGTGCGAACTCCTTCTCTTCTTCAGTCGGACACTGAGAGGATAAAAGATATTATCTCTCGAACAACAGGTCTAGGGGAGGAGAGTGTTTTTGTGTTCGCCAAACCTTAGTGTTCTTTGGATCCACTATACATTGGCGAGAGGTCTCCGGCTTCTCTTGTCTTGGAAAGCAATTGAAGATATAATTTTCATTAATATTTAAATTTTCCTTGTTTTAGCTTCAGAGATAACGCAATTTTGTTGCTGAAAGGGTGGAGAGGACTGTGAAGAGGCCGGGTATTACTGATACTACTCTACGGGATGCTCATCAGAGTCTTTGGGCTACCAGGATGCGGACAGAAGACATGGTCCCTATCCTCCATCAACTCGATAAAGTCGGTTACTTTTCCCTTGAGATGTGGGGAGGAGCGACCTTTGATGTCTGTATCCGCTACCTGAATGAGGATCCCTGGGATAGGATCAGGATAATCAAAAAATATGTCAAACAAACTCCTCTTCAGATGCTCTTGCGTGGGCAGAATCTAGTTGGGTATTCCCATTATCCTGATGATGTAGTAGTGGCTTTTGTGGAAAAGGCAGCTGAGTGTGGCATTGACATCTTTCGCATCTTTGATGCTCTGAACGATGTCAGAAACCTGGAAGTGCCGATACGCGCTGTGAAAAGGACAGGAAAACATGTACAAGCCTGTGTGGTTTATACTTTGAGCCCGGTACATACAAACGAGCACTACCTGGAGACAGCCCTTAGGCTCCAGGATATGGGAGCCGATTCGATCTGCATCAAAGACATGGCAGGCATGATCTCCCCTTATGCAGCTTATGAGTTGGTTTCTCTTTTCAAAGAGAAGCTGGATGTGCCTATCCAACTGCACACACATTACATCGGCGGCATGGCTATTGGGGCTTGTTTGAAGGCTGTAGAAGCTGGGGTTGACGCTTTCGACGCCTGTTCTGGTCCTCTTGCCTTCGGTTCATCTCAGCCTCCTGTAGAGACGCTTGTGCGCGCCCTCCAGGGGACTCCGTGGGATACTGGCCTTGATCTGCATCAGCTCTTTGAAATTGCCAACTATTGGGAAGAGTTGAGGCGTCGCCGCGGTTTTGAGCGTGGTGTCACCCGCATCAACGATATGAAGGTGTTTGATCACCAGGTTCCTGGTGGAATGATCACAAATTTGGTGAGACAGCTTGAAGAGCAAAAAGCCTTGCATCGGTTGAATGAGGTCCTTGAAGAGATTCCTCGGGTTAGGGAGGAGTTAGGTTATCCTCCGCTGGTTACTCCGACAAGTCAAGTTGTGGGAATCCAGGCTGTTCTGAATGTGCTCACAGGAGAGCGTTATAAAATAGTGCCACAAGAGGTTAAGGATTATGTCAGGGGTTACTATGGTAAGCCACCGGCCCCGATCAAAGAGGAGATCAAGCGCCTGATCATCGGTGATGAGGAGCCTATAAACTGCCGGCCGGCTGATCTGCTCGAGTGCAGGTTTGAGAAAATGAAAGAAGAGATCAAAGACCTAGCGGAGTCAGAAGAGGATTATATCACTTATGCTCTCTTTCCTCAGGTGGCCAGGAAATTCTTTGAGTACAGAAAGAAGTTGCGAACAGGTGAGATACAGGCAGTAGGCGAGGGCGAGGAAGAAGCTGCTCCTCCTGAGGAAAAGGCGAAGAAAGAGCAACAGACGGTGCCGGCTGCCAAACAGAAGGCACGCCAGACGCCTAAGGGGGACGGAGAAATGAATGTAGAGGATGTAAAAGAGTTTATCCGATTGGTTCATGAAATGAACGTCAATGAATTGCATATCGAAACGGCTTCCATGAAGGTCAACATCAGAAAGGGGATCTATCAGGGTACTCCTGTGGTTTTTGAAGGGGTTGCCCAGAACAAGATTGCTGGAGATGCTGGCGCTTCGAGCCCGTCGTCTGGTGTCCAAGAAACCACCTCTCAGGAGAAGTCAACAAAGAAGAAGGCTAACCTTGTAGAGGTTGTGGCTCCGATGGTGGGGACGTTCTATCGTGCTCCTGCTCCCGATGCACCGCCTTTCGTCGAGGTTGGCTCGAAGGTAAAGAAGGGCGATACTCTCTGTATTATTGAAGCGATGAAACTGATGAACGAGATCGAAGCGGAATGCGACGGAGAGATCGTGGAGATCTTGGTTGAGAACGGAGAGCCTGTGGAATATGGACAAGTTCTTTTCCTGATTGCTCCGGAGGAATAAGTGTGTTGTCTTTACTTAACTTGCTTTTTGCACCGCATGTTCAGTGCATGCGGTCTTGTTTTTAAACGAGCGGTAAGGGGGTTTTTGCGTGTTCAGAAAAATCCTCATTGCTAATCGCGGTGAGATTGCAGTCAGGATAATCCGGACCTGCCGCGAAATGGGAATTAAAACGATCGCAGTGTACTCTGAGGCTGATCGCCATGCTCTCCATGTGAAGCTGGCCGATGAAGCGGTTTGCATCGGAGCCCCTCAACCTGCGCGGAGCTATTTGAATATCCCGAACATTATCAGCGCTGCAGAGGTTAAGGGCGCTGAGGCGATTCATCCGGGCTATGGTTTCCTCGCTGAAAATCCTTATTTTGCTGAAATTTGCGAAAAGCATGGGATCATCTTTATAGGTCCTCCAGCCAGTGCTATCGAGGAGATGGGAGCAAAGGCGCGCGCCAGGGAGTTGATGATGAAGGCTGGTGTACCCGTTGTTCCAGGTTCGCCTGGGCTTCTGAACAAGGATAAAGATGTTGTGGATATCGCGGAATCCATTGGGTATCCGGTGATCATCAAGGCCTCGGCAGGAGGAGGCGGCCGCGGAATGCGGATCGCCTGGAACCGCCAGGAGCTTGAAAAGGCTGTCCGGACAGCTAGGGCCGAGGCTGAGGCAGCTTTCGGTGATGGCGGCATCTATCTCGAGAAGTATATAATCGAACCCAGGCATGTGGAGATTCAAATCCTTGCCGACAAATATGGAAATACTGTCTATCTGGGGGAGCGCGATTGTTCGGTTCAGCGGCGGCACCAAAAGCTGATCGAGGAAACCCCCTGTCCAGCAGTGACCCCTGGTTTGAGAGAGGAGATGGGGGCTGCTGCTGTCAGAGCAGCAAAGGCGGTTAATTATGTGGGTGTGGGAACTGTTGAGTTTTTGCTCGACAAGGAAGGCAACTATTACTTTATCGAGATGAACACAAGGATTCAGGTGGAGCATCCTGTGACTGAAATGGTCACTGGAATCGATCTTATTGCGGAGATGATCAAGGTTGCAGCGGGGGAGCCTTTGGGTTTTAGGCAGGAAGATATCAAGACAAATGGTGCAGCTCTGGAGTGCCGCATCAATGCCGAAGATCCCAAGCTCAACTTCAGGCCGTGCCCAGGTTTGATCAAGAATTATTTGCCGCCGGGTGGCTTTGGTGTGCGGGTCGACAGCGGGGTTTATCCGGGATATAGCATTCCTCCTTATTATGATTCCCTCATTGCCAAGCTGATCACCTGGGGAAGGAGTCGTGGCGAGGCTATTGAACGGATGAAGCGTGCGCTTGGGGAATTTCAAATTGAGGGAGTAGAAACGACGATACCGTTTTTGTTGCAGATTATGGAAAATCGAGACTTTGTGGAGGGAACCATAGACACCCATTTTGTCCAGAGAGTGCTCAACCATGGGTGATTCGGCTTTGCAAATACGTTTTTCTCGGGTATAATGGGTCTAGAATTGGTCATAATTAACAATTCGGGGGTGAGGACGTAGTGGTTGAGAGCAAGATCGAGGAGGTTGGCCGCACACCTCTTGGCACTGTGAGAATTGCCAACGAAGTGGTTGCGGTGATAGCGGGGCTGGCTGCCACCGAGGTAAAGGGGATTGCGGGCATGAGCGGCGGCATTGCCGGCGGGATAGCGGAGATGTTAGGAAGGCGCAACCTCTCCCGAGGAGTCAAAGTTGAGGTGGGAGAGCGCGAGGCTGCAGTTGATCTCTTTGTGATCGTCGAATACGGTGTGCGGATACCTGATGTTGCGATGCAGGTGCAGGAAAACGTCAAAGAGGCGATCGAGAGCATGACGGGTCTGAGTGTTGTGGAGGTTAATGTTCATGTGCAGGGGGTTTCCTTCCCAGAACCTCAAGAAGAGCAGCGAGTAAAATGAAATACGCGCATATCATCTACCGGATTCTGTTGGTATTGTATTCAATAATTGTTTTGTTTTGTGCGGGGGTTGCTATTGCTCTTCTGCTGGGATGGACGTATCCCCTTAGCATGATCTCTGTCTTTCAGGCGGATTCCTCGAGCCGCTGGGGTGCCATAGCAATAAGTGGGTTTTTGGTGATAATGTCTTTTCAATTGCTTGCTTATGCAACAGCCAGGCAGCACGAGCAGAAAATAATTATCGACGAAACGAGGCTGGGAAGGATTGAGATCGCAGCATCGGCGATCGAAAGCCTGATCCGTCGGGCTGCACGGCAGGTTCGAGATATCCGAGAAGTAAGGCCTGTCTTGCGGTATGAACAGGAGGGTTTGGGATTATTCCTTCACCTGAGTGTGAATCCAGAAGCTCATCTCCCATCTGTGACGCAGGAGATCCAACAGATTGTTCAGGAGTACTTGGAGGAAAAGGCAGGAGTACGTGTTCTTCAGGTAGACGTGCGTGTGGAGAATGTATCTGTGGAGCCCCGTCCTCGTGTTGAATAAAGGATGGATTGCAAGGGAGAAGGGATGTTATGTGGGGCGATAGATCGGTGATGGAAGTGATTGTTGAGCTTCTGGAGACGCATAAAGGTAAAGTTTTAGGTGCCGTTCTTGGCCTTGTTATTGGGCTTTTGGTAATTCTCTTTGGTTTTTGGAAATCACTCTTTATCATCTTCTGTATCATAATCGGGTATCTGCTGGGGAGGCGTTTTGACGAGGGCCCAGGAGAAGGATGGGAACGCTTTTTTGATAAGCGCTGAGAGGCCCGAAGCAGAAAATACAGGGAGGGTTATGGTTGGGAAGGCGGCGGGCCAGGGAAATAGCTTTACAGGTGTTGTTCCAAGTAGATGTGGGAAGAGTTAAGCCAGAGCGTGCCCTGGAGTATGTGTTGAGCGAGTCTCAGGTGAATGAGGAAACAGCAGCCTTTGCTCGTGTATTGGTTGAGGGAACGCTTGCTCATCAAAAAGAGATCGATGCTTATCTGAAGCAATACTCTCCAGATTGGGATCTGCCGCGAATGGCGAATGTAGACCGCAACATATTGAGACTAGGCCTCTTTGAGATGTTATACTATGAGACACCGATCAATGTGGCGATTGACGAAGCAATTG
>JBNATO010000083.1:0-8985 GCA_049701555.1 Thermacetogeniaceae bacterium
CATGGAAAAACATCTTTATTGGACGCAATCCGCCATACAAATGTCACTGCAACAGAAGCAGGAGGAATAACCCAACACATCGGCGCCTATCAGGTAGATGTCGACGGCAAAAAGATCACTTTTTTGGATACACCAGGACACGAAGCTTTTACTGCGATGCGCGCACGAGGCGCAAAAGTCACAGACATCGCTGTTTTAGTGGTTGCCGCTGATGATGGCGTAATGCCTCAGACAATAGAAGCGATCAACCATGCAAAGGCTGCCGAAGTACCGATCATAGTAGCCATAAATAAAATAGACAAACCTCAAGCAAATCCTGAGCTAGTAAAGCAACAACTCGCTGAACATGGGCTTGTTCCGGAGGAATGGGGTGGCGATACTATATGTGTGCCTGTTTCTGCTAAAACTGGAGAAGGTTTGGATCAACTCCTAGAGATGATTCTGCTGGTCGCTGAAATGGAGGAATTAAAGGCCAATCCAAATCGGCCGGCCCGCGGCACAGTGATTGAAGCAAAATTGGACAAGGGAAGAGGCCCTGTTGCCACAGTGCTTATCCAAAAAGGCACGCTAGAAGTTGGGGACTACGTCATAGCTGGCACCGCACACGGCAGAGTAAGAGCAATGCTTGACTTCAAAGGGAGACGCATCAAGAAAGCAACACCATCAACTCCAGTGGAGATACTCGGGCTATCAGAGGTACCAAACCCTGGTGATTCTCTTGTTGTTTGCCAAGATGAAAAGCTTGCACGACAAATTGTGGAAGAACGGATGGAACAAAAACGACAGCAAGAGTTGACAACAAAAGAAAAAGTAACCCTTGATGACCTTTTCAAACAAATTCAGCAAGGTAAGGTCAAAGAGTTGAAGCTGATCATCAAGGCAGACGTCCAAGGTTCTGTAGAAGCACTGGTTCAGGCCTTGTCAAAATTGAGCACAGATGAGGTAAAAATCAACATTATACACTCTGGTGTAGGAGCAATAACCGAAACCGATGTCATGCTTGCGAGCGCTTCCAATGGGCTGATTATTGGTTTTAACGTACGACCCGACAGCAATGCTAAAAAGGCAGCTGAACAGCAGCGAGTTGAAATTAGGCTCTACAATGTCATATATGAGGTCATTGATGATATAAGAGCTGCTATGGAAGGATTGCTAGAACCTGAGTACAGAGAAGTAATTTTGGGGCGCTCCGAAGTAAGAGATATCTTTCATATACCAAAAGTAGGAACAGTGGCTGGCTGCTATGTTTCGGAGGGTAAAGTTGTTAAAAATGCACGGGTGCGGGTTATCCGAGATGGAGAAGTTATTTATGAGGGAAGCATCGCTTCGCTAAAGCGATTCAAAGACGATGTTCGCGAGGTACCACAAGGGTACGAATGCGGCATAGGCCTTGACAAGTTTCAGGACTTTAAAAAAGGAGATATACTTGAAGACTATTACATTGAAGAAGTAAAAAGGGTACTTAAACCCTAGGAAAAAGGTGAAAAAATGGGGTTTCGTTTAAACCGCTTAGCAGAAGAAATAAAGCGTGAGGTAACAGATATCATTCGTTATGAATTAAAAGATCCACGAATAAGTCCCTTAACGAGTATTACAGATGTGGAGATTTCTAAAGATCTACGTCATGCCAAGATTTACGTCAGCATATACGGATCTGAAGAAGAACAAACAAAAACACTGGAAGGACTCAAAAGCGCAAACGGATTCATTCGCTCAGAACTTGGAAAAAGAATACGTTTGCGCTATATTCCAGAAATTACATTTATCTTAGATACCTCAATTGAGCATGGAGTCAAAATCAGCCAAATAATCAACATGATCAGCGAAGAAAAGGAAGAAAAGAAGGAAGAAACATGATTGAGGAAGTGAAAGATTTACTTTTGAAAGGCGACAACTTCCTCCTTGCATCCCATCTAAATCCTGATGGTGACGCAATAGGTTCTCTCTTGGGGTTAGGGATGGCATTAAAAAAGTTGGACAAAAAGGTCGCGATAGCTTCCCCATATCCTACACCCCAAGCATTTTCTTTTTTGCCAGGTTATGAACTGCTCCAACCTCCTAGCAGTCTGGGCAAGCAAGCATTCGATATAGGAATCGTTTTGGATTGTACTGAACTAGAACGAACAGGTGAAGAAGTCAAGGAATTACTAAGAAAAACAGCTGTGGTAGTCAACATAGATCACCATATCAGCAACAAAGGATTCGGGGACTTGAAGGTGGTAGACCCCCATGCTGCAGCTACTGGAGAATTGATCTTTGAGATGCTGGAGAAGATGGAGATTCCGCTTACACCGGAGATCGCCACAAATCTATATGTAGCCATCGTTACAGATACTGGCTCATTCCAGCATCGAAATACAACGGAAAGGTGCCATCGCAACGCCGCATCTCTGCTGAGACTTGGAGCGGACCACGCGAGGGTCTACCAATTTCTTTATGAAGAGCGCTCTTTGAAAAGCATTCGACTTTTAGAGAAGTGTCTCCAAACGCTTTCGGTTAGCGAAGATGGATTAATCGCATGGATGACTGTTTCTCAGGAACACTTGATTGAAACAGGATGTACAATAGAGGATTGTGAGAACCTTATAGATTATCCGAAGTCAATAAAAGGCGTGGAAATAGGGATTCTTTTTAAGCAAATCAGCGATGATGAAGTGAGAGTCAGTTTTCGTTCAAAGAACTATGCTGACGTAAACGCTCTTGCAGCGTCGTTTGGAGGAGGCGGACATGAGCGAGCAGCCGGCTGCACGATTCATGGTTCACTAAAGGATGTTGAAAAGATGGTATTAACAGCCACAATAAATTTCTTACACAACATCAAAAAGGAGGTGGTAGAGTTCTAAATGGATGGCCTCATCAATGTCCTTAAGGAACCAGGTTTAACCTCCCATGACGTTGTCCAGTACTTGCGGCGTCTCTTCAAATTTAGAAAAATAGGCCATTGTGGCACCCTTGATCCCGGAGCAGCAGGTGTGTTACCAATATGTTTAGGTCAAGGGACACGAGTTTCGGAATTTTTGATGATGAAGCCTAAAAAATATCGCGCTGAGATAACATTTGGAATCGAAACCGATACCAGCGACGCGGGTGGTTCTATTATAAGAAAGGAACCCAATGCGAAGGTAGAGCCAGAAGAGCTAATGCAAATATTAAAACAGTTTCAAGGCGAGATTTACCAAACACCCCCTATGGTCTCTGCAATCCATTACGAAGGAAAAAGGTTGTATGAGCTAGCCCGCGAAGGAAAAACTGTAGAGCGAAAAGCGCGAAAGGTAAACATTTATTCGCTGAAGCTTCTTGCTTTTTATGATACACATCCCTATCCTCGTGCTTTGCTGGATATTCACTGTTCAAAAGGCACTTACATACGTACCCTCTGCTCAGACATAGGAAAAGCATTGGGGTGTGGCGCTTATCTATCATTTCTAGTAAGGACAGAAAGCGGTTCTTTTAAACTTGAGGATTCGTTTACCCTCAATGAAATCAAAGAACTCTGGTTAAACCAAGATCTTTCTTTTCTGTTGCCTATAGACTTTGCGCTTGAAGACTTTCCCGCTTTTGTTGTAAAAGAAAAAGCAGTAAAAAGCGTTTTAAACGGAATGCCAGTAGCTCCATCAGGTATCAAGGGGGCTGTCGGTATTAGCGAACTGCCCAAAACTGTTCGTCTTTACTCACCTGATAAAGTACTATTAGCGTTGGCAGATTACATAGAGTACCGAGAAGGGAGTTGGGTCTATAAACCCAAAAAAGTTTTTCAAAATCTAAAAAAAATTAAGGCAATGAGGTCGCTATGAAGATATACAATGATCTTGACTTTCCAGTTGTTGAAAACAGACTTGCCGTTGCTTTTGGCAACTTCGATGGGGTTCATATGGGGCACCGACGCCTACTGGAAGAAATGGTCAATTATTCATTGCAAGCAAAAGCAGTGCCTTCGGTCTTCCTTTTTTACCCCCATCCTCAAAGAGTGCTTGATCCCGATAATGCTCCTAAAATGCTTTTGGATTTAGAAAAAAAGACAGAAATTCTTGAATCTTCAAATATAAAAATTGCGTTTATAATACCATTCACTCCAGAGATCGCTTCACTCACTCCCGAGGAGTTTGTTAAAGAGGTCATAGTAAGAAGACTCAAGGCTGAAGCAGTTTTTGTGGGATTCAACTTCAGGTTTGGTCACAGAGCAAGCGGAACTCCCGAATTTCTACAAGAACTTGGTACTAAATATGGCTTCAAGGTAAGCGTTTTGCCGCCAGTTATCATCAACGGAGAACTGGTGAGCAGCACACGAATAAGGGAATTGCTCACTACAGGAGATATACGAAAAGCCAAAGACCTACTAGGATACTGGCCACTAATCAGAGGAAAAATCATAAAAGGAGATCAGCGAGGAAGAACACTGGGTTTCCCGACTGCAAACATCGAAACACCCAAGGATATATTGATACCCTGTTCAGGTGTCTATGCTGGGAAAGGCATAGTTGACAATAAACATTATCCTGCGGTAGTAAATATTGGTAAGAGACCGACTTTTTATGATAACTCAGAAAAGACTATTGAAGCTCATCTAATAGGGTATAAGGAGTTTGTCTATGGCAAAAAAATTGAGATCAAATTATATGAAAGATTAAGGGAAGAAAGGAAATTCTCTAGAGCACAGGATCTGATAAACCAAATTCAAAAGGATATAAAGAACGCTCTTCAGATCTGCAATAGAGAAGAATTCACCGCTGTTTTTTGAATAATTTAGGCAATAAAGGAAAAATGGCAGAAGATTTACACATCCGATAAACTATGATAAGATGAATTCGAAAAACTTTCATGACCCAAACCAGAAACATTTGCTTTCTGGAACTTTTTCATCAGACGCATACATGAGGTTTACTAAAATAAAATTGGACGAGGAGGTTTACTCAATTGGCTTTTGATCCTGCAGTAAAAAAGGAGATCATCCAGAAATTCCAGGTCCATGAAAGAGACACTGGATCTCCTGAAGTTCAAATTGCTCTTCTCACAGAAAGAATCAATTCTCTTACTGAACATCTCAAGGTACACAAAAAAGACTATCATTCCCGACGCGGGCTCTTAAAAATGGTGGGACAGCGACGCGCTCTTTTAAACTATCTTAAGCGGCGTGATCCCATGCGGTATAAGGCTATTATAGAAAAGCTCGGATTGCGCCGGTAAGAAAAGTTTCTCTTTTCTCTAAAAAGAGCGGGTAGCCGCTCTTTCTAATTTATTTTTTGTATGTTTCATCCGCATAAAACTATATAAAGCTGCTAGATAAAGATAAAAGGATTTTAGGAGGGAAACCATGTACGAAAAATTTCAAATGGAATTAGCAGGACGACCCCTCATTATGGAGATCGGCAAGGTTGCTAAACAGGCAAACGGAGCAGTGTGGGCTAGGTATGGGGACACTGTTGTTCTTGTCACAGCTACTTTAGCAAAAGAACCCCGAGAAGGAATCGACTTCTTTCCTCTTCTAGTCGACTATGAAGAAAGATTATATGCTGTTGGTAAAATACCTGGGGGATTCATAAAAAGAGAAGGTCGACCTAGTGAGAAAGCTATACTCTCAGCAAGACTTATCGACAGACCTATCCGGCCATTGTTCCCAGAAGGATTCCGTAATGATGTTCAAGTTGTAGCAACAATTCTATCGGTAGATCAAGACTGCGCTCCCGACATCACAGCAATGAATGGAGCCTCATTGGCGCTTTCGATATCTGATATTCCGTTTGCTGGCCCCATAGGAGGAGTCATTGTAGGCAGGGTAGATGGGGAATTTGTAATAAATCCCACTGTTGAACAATCAGAGAAAAGTGAGATGCACCTAGTTGTTGCAGGAACGAAAGATGCAGTGCTTATGGTTGAAGCTGGCGCTCGGGAGGTCCCGGAGGAAATTATACTCGAGGGGATCGAATTCGGGCATGCTGCCATCAAAGAGCTCATAGAATTCCAGGAGAAGATAGTAGCAGCGGTCGGAAAAGAAAAATTAGAAATTCCTGTATATAAGATTGACCCCGAAATTGAGGAGGCAGTACGCTCTTACCTTAGCGATAAAATCGACAATGCAGTAAGAAATCCTGACAAACTAGCTAGACAGGATGCAATTGACCAACTCGAAAAAGAAACACTGGAACATTTCGCAGAAATTTACCCTGAACAAGAAAAGGCGATTAAAGAAGTATTTACAAAAGTTCTTAAAGAAACTGTTCGCAGAATGATACTAGAGGAAGGTATCAGACCAGACGGAAGGGCTTTAAATGAAATCAGACCCATTACCTGCGAGGTAGGGGTTCTTCCGCGCACCCACGGAAGCGGTCTTTTTACCAGAGGACAAACCCAGGTTCTTACCGTTGCAACCTTAGGTGCTGTAAGTGATGAGCAGATACTTGATGGCCTTGGCTTAGAAGAATCAAAAAGGTATATGCACCACTATAACTTTCCCCCTTACAGCGTCGGTGAGACTCGACCAATGCGAGGGCCTGGCCGCCGCGAAATAGGTCATGGTGCGCTGGCTGAGCGTGCTTTATTGCCAGTCTTACCCAGCGAAGACAAGTTCCCTTATACAATTCGTCTTGTTTCAGAAGTATTGGAATCAAATGGTTCTACGTCTCAGGCGAGCGTTTGTGGAAGCACATTGGCTCTAATGGACGCGGGTGTTCCAATATCTGCACCTGTTGCCGGAATTGCCATGGGTTTAGTCACAGATGGCGAAAAGTTTGCGATCTTAAGCGATATCCAAGGAATCGAAGACGCACTAGGAGATATGGACTTCAAAGTAGCTGGAACAGCCAAAGGAATTACGGCACTACAGTTAGATATAAAAACTAAAGGAATTTCTCAGGAGATTTTAAGACAAGCGCTTGCCCAAGCACGCGAAGGAAGGTTGTTTATTCTGAATAAAATGCTAGAAGTAATACCTGAACCGCGTAAAGAGCTGTCACCATACGCTCCTCGAATCATTACAATGACCATTGATCCTGAAAAGATCAGAGACGTGATCGGGCCTTCCGGAAAGACCATCCGCAAGATCATTGAAGAAACAGGTGTACAGATCGACATCGAAGATGATGGGCGTATCTTCATTGTTGCATCGGACGAAGAAGCCGGGAAAAAAGCAGTTCATATAATCGAGTGTCTAACCCAAGATGTTGAAGTAGGCAAAATATACATGGGCAAAGTAGTCCGCTTAATGGACTTTGGAGCCTTCGTAGAAATCATTCCAGGAGCATTAGGTCTCCCAGGAAAAGAAGGGCTTGTACACATCTCTCAATTGGATGAAAGAAGGGTTAGCAGAGTGAGAGATGTGCTCAAGGAAGGAGACGAAATTATTGTAAAAGTTATCGACATAGACAAGCAAGGAAGAGTTAATCTGTCGCGCAAAGAAGCTCTCAGGGCATTGCAAGCCAAACAAAAGAAGAAGGAAAAATAGCATAGCTTCCAATCAAACGTCATTAATAACTTCCTCACCTCCTGAATAGTATAAAAAAAGGGGGGTAGGGAGTGTTTATTTTTTTTAAGAAAAAACAATTTTTGTACCTGAGCGTGTTCATCATATTGATCAGCATTTTTTGTTTTATCGACAACTGCTTTTTCTGTCACGCCTTTCAACCAATATATCAAGGAAGCAGCGCAAGAAAGTGGGTAGCATTCACTGTCAACGTCGATTGGGGAGAAGAGTATTTAGATGAGCTCCTCAAACTTTTTGCGAAGAACAAGGTTCCAGCAACGTTTTTTGTAACAGGCAGATGGGCTGACAAAAACCCTTCTTACCTTAAAAAAATCGCTGACCAGGGGCACGAGATCGGAAACCACGGTTATTCTCATCCACACGTCAATAATTTAACCCTTGCTGAAAATATTGAGGAAATTAATAAAGCATCCAACATTATCTTGAGAATAACAGGTAAGCGTAGTAGATTCTTCGCTCCACCTTATGGCGAATTCAACGAGACCGTTCTAAAAGCTGCCCAACGGACTAATCATAAAACAATTCTATGGTCGATAGACACGGTTGATTGGAAAAAACCAGATCCCTCTTGGATAATTTCACTAGTTTTGGAAAACATCCACAACGGAGCGATTATCCTTATGCATCCTACACAGGAAATAATCCAAGCGCTTCCAGCCATTCTTAAAGGTTTGTCCGAACAAGGTTACCAAGTTGTACCCTTGGAGAAACTAATACAAGAGTAAACGTCATATAAAAATAAAACACCCTATGCAGCAAGGAAAGGAACTAAGGAGAGGAACTAAATTGAAAAAAGGGAAAGTATCGCGACACACCCTTTATTTTCATCTTCTTCTCTTTGTTTCAATTTTCTCGTCTCTCCTTATGGCAAAAGCTGCGCCTGTTGCCGCAAAAGATACTGCCATCGTCTCGCTTCCTCAACTCACCGCAGAAGCCGCTATTCTAATAGACGGGACGACAGGTCATGTTTTATATAGCCTAAATGCCGACCGCAAGATGCATCCAGCAAGCACAACAAAAATTCTTAGCGCTCTTTTGGGGTTGGAACTCGGTAATAAAAAAGATGTTGTCCATGTAAGTCCAAACGCCGCCTACAAAGAAGGTACAACCCTTTATTTATATCCTGGCGACGAATTGCATCTTTTCGACATTATAAAGGGAGCACTTATTAATTCCGGCAATGATGCCGCAACAGCAATAGCCGAGCACTTAGGAGGAAGAGAGGATATATTTTCGTCACTAATGACATATAAGGCCAAAACTCTAGGCGCTTATAGAAGCGAATTTCGTAACCCTCATGGTTTAACAGATCCTGAACACTTGGCAACAGCCTATGATTTAGCCTTGATAGCTCGATACGCTCTCCAAAACAAGGACTTTAGAAAGATAGTAAGCACCAAAGAAACGACTATATTCGAAACAAAATCTGGCAAACCAATACCATTAAACAATACCAATCGTCTGCTAAACAATTGCGAGTATCCTGTAATCGGAGTTAAAACCGGAAC
>JBNATO010000084.1:0-8814 GCA_049701555.1 Thermacetogeniaceae bacterium
AAAAACCACATGCGTATACTCATCTCTAGGAATATCTGAAGCGACAAGAAGGAGCCTTCCTGTCATACGCAGGTGCACTACCAAAGCCAGAGACCCGCTCAATCTGAAAACAAGATATTTTCCACGTCGCTCCATATCGTCGATGGTTTTACCAGACAACTCCTCAACAAACTGCTCGGGATTCGGTTCTCTGATCACCTTGTCTGAAAACACTTCGACTCTCTCAATAGTTCGACCTAAAAGCCTTTTCTTTAAACTTCGCAGAATCGTTTCAACTTCCGGCAGCTCTGGCATTGTACTCCTCCAGCGGCACAAGATCGTACCAATTGGGCCCAACTTCAATTTCTACCTCGAGGGGAACATCCAGCTTGACCACATTCTCCATACCATTGCGTACAAGAGGAACAACTACGGGAATCTCCTCAGCAGGAAGCTCAAAGATCAATTCGTCATGCACCTGCAAAATCATCCTGGCCTGCAGCCCTTTCTCCTCCAGTTCCCTGTCGATCCTCAGCATCGCCAACTTGATGATGTCAGCGGCACTTCCCTGAATAGGAGTGTTGATCGCTGTGCGCTCTCCAAAGGCGCGCACCGTACGGTTGCTGCTCAAGAGATCAGGCAAAAAGCGACGGCGCTTGAAGAGCGTATATACACACCCCTCCTCTCTTGCCCTGGCGATCGTCTCTTTGATAAACCTTTCTACCCCCGGGTATTTTCGAAAGTAATTGGCAATGTAGAGGGCAGCCTCCTCCCGGCTCACCCCGATATCTCTGGCCAGCCCATAGTCAGTAATCCCGTAAATGATGCCAAAATTAACTCCCTTCGCCTTACGCCGCATCTCAGGTGTGACATCTTCGGGAGCCACGCCGAACACCGTAGCAGCCGTCATCTTATGAATGTCTTCACCACGGCGAAAAGCCTCCAAAAGCGCCGGGTCTTGAGACATATGGGCAAGGATTCGCAACTCGATCTGTGAATAATCTGCGCTCATGATCAACCACCCTTCTTCGGAGGGCACAAAAGCGCGCCTGATCTTTCTCCCCAGCTCCATTCTAACAGGAATGTTTTGAAGGTTGGGCTCAGTGCTGCTGAGCCTTCCGGTTGCTGTAATGGTTTGATTAAACGTTGTATGCACCTTCCCCGTCTCAGGATTGATCAAATTGCGCAGCCCGTCTATATAGGTCGACTTCAGTTTCATCAATTGGCGGTACTCGAGCAGCTTAGCGGCAATTTCGTGGTACTGCGATAAGGTTTCCAAAACTTCTGCATCCGTGCTGTAACCTGTCTTCGTCTTCTTGACCACAGGCAACTTCAACTTTTCAAAGAGCACGACCCCCAACTGCCGAGGAGAATTAATGTTAAAAGCCTCACCAGCCAACCTGTAGATCTCTTGTGTAAGAGCTTCTATCTGCTCTCCAAATTCCTTGGACATCTCCTCCAACTGCTCGACATCCAGTTTGACGCCAGTTCTCTCCATTTTGGCAAGGACCCTAGAGAGCGGCAATTCTAAATCTCTGAACAGAAAGCTAAGATCATCTTTTTCAAGCTCAGAAGATAGCACCGGCCACAGCTTCTGGATAGTTAAAGCACGTTGGGCAACAGATCTTACGTCATCAGCTGTCGAAGGAAAGGTTACCGCCTGATTGAGGTACTTCAGAGATATCTCCTCAAGCGTCGGATTGGACAAAGCCGGGTTCAAAAGGTAGGCTGCCAACATGGTATCCCCGCTTACACCCTTCAATTCCACGCCATGGCGGGAAAAGATCAACATCTCAGCCTTGGCATCGTGACACCACTTTTCGCAGGATTCATCAGAAAGAACATCTTCTAAACACCTGAGAAGTTCTGCTCTTTTTGCCTCATCACCAGCAAACTCCACAACAGCCGCTTTATCTCCCCAGGCTAACCCCAAATACCTAAGGGTACACCGCATAGGCGGAAGAGAAAACTTTTCAGTAAAAATAGAAAGCCTGCCTTCCCTTTTTATCTCTTCAACAAAGGACTGCATCATCCCCGGATCACTGATCACAGGTATCTCTCTATCATCGGAAAGGGATTTGAAAGCCATCGGCATTTCAGCCTCTATATTTTTGAGCAGCGATTTAAACTCGAGCTCCTGAAAAATCGAAATAAGAGCCTCATAATCAGGCTGTTCGACCCTTAGGTCAATGAAATTAATGGTTATAGGAACATTGGTATCGATGGTAGCCAACCTTTTGCTCAAAAGAGCCTGGCTTTTATACCTTGTTAAAAGTTCAGAGATCTTCTTTGGAAGCCTCTCCACGTTTTCCAAACAGTTTTCTAGGCTCCCATATTCCTGGAGAAGCTTTGCCGCAGTCTTTTCCCCGATGCCAGGAACACCAGGAATGTTGTCGCTGGCGTCTCCTACCAATCCCTTAAAATCCGGAAATTGCTCCGGTTCAATACCGAACTTTCTCCTAACCTCTTCCTTAGTGAAGCGCTCCAGCTCGCTGATCCCTTTTCGCGTGATCAAGGCATGGGTGTTCTCAGAAACTAACTGGAGAACATCCTGGTCGCCAGTAACTATTAAAACCTCCAAACCCTCCTTCTCAGCAGCTTTAACCACTGTACCGATCAGGTCATCTGCCTCATATCCTTCGAGCTCCAAAACCGGAATCCTCAATGCCTTGAGAACTTTTTTGATCATAGGCAGCTGGGGCCGAAGCTCCTCTGGCGTGGCCTTTCGGTGGGCTTTATAATCAGCATATTCCTGAATTCTAAAAGCAGGTCTGCTCTTGTCAAAAGCCACAACAAGATAGTCAGGTTTCTCCTGACGAACCACCTTCTGAAGCATATTTGTAAACCCGTAGACAGCGTTGGTAAACAGCCCAGTCGTGGTTGTGAGTAGAGGAAGCGCATGAAAAGCGCGATGAGCCAAGCTGTTCCCATCAAGAATAACCAGTTTCCTCACAAAGGGTACCCTCCCTCATCTTTTTGCCCATCGCCTGAAAATTAGCCAAGGCTTCAAAACCAGTAGGATTTAATCAATTATAACAAATTAAAACCGGGCTTTCACGCCCGGTCACCGTCTTCTCAACACTTCTAAACTACTCTGTCTCTTCCTCCAGGCTATCCAAAATTTGCATCAACACCTTTTCATCGGGAACATCAAGAGTGCCTTTCTCTACTTCCTTGCGTATTGTCTGGGGAAGGCTTGAGAGCTTGATAGGAGTCACTCGGATAATACCCCCATCAACTCCCACAGGACCACGGATCACAGCTACGAAATCACCTTTTCTCCCTACATGGCTCTTCTTCTGACAGGAGGGACACAGTGCTTCCTCCTGTCTCCTGAGCTCGATTTTGCCGCTCAGCCATTCTATTTTCCATCCCTCTTTTGGGGGGTAAAGCTTAAGCAAATCTCCCACCGTCAGAACTTCTCGATGTGTCAGTTTAACGGGATTCTCCCTTTCATGCCCGCACACTGTGTAGAGCGTGTTAGTATGTATTTCCATATCCGGAGGTATCATCCTCCTTGACAAAATACCCCCCTGCAGGAGACGAATTCCTCCTGCTATACACACCAAGAGCATAAAGTAAGCAAGCACCCTGTATCCTCTCTTGGACATCTCCACAACCCTTTGGTTACAAAATCAGCCATCACCTTCTCCTAGAACTATATTATTTCCAAACCTTCCCTGATTATTCCCTTTTGCCGCTTCCTGTTCGTCATCCTCCAATCTGGTTCATGAGTTCTTCCGGGATATCAAAATTCGCATAGACATTCTGAACATCGTCATGGTCCTCAAGGGCATCCAACAACCTCAAAACCTTCTCGGCAGTTTCCCTGTCGGTTATCGAAACGGTCGTCTTCGGCAACATTGTCGCTTCAGCAACAGTATACTTAATGCCTTTCTCGTCTAGCAGTTCTTTGAACTTCTCCACATCCGCGGGTGAAGTGATCACCTCGATAGAGCCCTGTTCCTCCCTCACGTCCTCAGCTCCAGCCTCGATCAGGGAGAGCATCAACTCCTCCTCATCGAATGTAGCTCCATCTCTCGGAATAGATATCAACCCTTTCATCTCAAACATCCAGGCGACACACCCTGCTTCACCCAAACTGCCGCCGTTCTTCGAGAAGATATGGCGGATCTCCGAAGTCGTACGGTTGCGGTTATCAGTCAAAGCCTTTAGAAGGATGGCAACCCCACCTGGGGCATACCCTTCATAGCTAACTTCTTCAAAGTTTTCCCCTTCAGCCCCTCCTGTGGCCCTGGCGATCAGGCGGTTGATGTTCTCCATCGGCATATTAGCCTCACGGGCCCGGGCTATAGCTATTTTGAGAGCCGGATTCGTCTCCGGATCCCCACCACCGGAACGAGCGGCAACCAAAATAGCTCTTCCCAGCTTCGTAAAAAGGCGGCCACGCTGAGCATCCACCTTTGCTTTGCGGTGTTTGATATTCGCCCATTTCGAATGACCGGCCATAGAATCACCCCGCTCGCAAATATACACCTAGATATATACCCATGAGAATTCTAACAAAACTCTTTTGTATCCGCAATTTCCTTCCTTTTACTTAACCAAAGGAACCAATTCCAGATCACCCATTGCCCCGAGCCTATCACCTTGGATGACCAAAGCACCCCGAACACCTCTTATACTACAGACATACTCAAGCGCTGGGGCAATATCGTCAGGGGTATGAACACGGTTTCCTAGCGCTGTTGCTGCGGCGTCAGCTAAAGCCGCATCGGCAGCTAACACCACTGCAGCATCAGTCCTGCCGAAGCTCAGCGAAGGGCCCACACTGGCAGAAGACGTACACACGCCGCGTATCCCCTGCTCAGGATATACTCTGATGCCCACCCTTTCCGACAACGGAGATGGCCCTGCAAAAATACCAACAGTTACTGGACGACACGTGCTCAAGAAGATATCCCCGCCATTCTCAACAATCACTTCCTTTGTATAGCGGAGCAATCCCCGCCCCACAATCTCCGCTACAGCGCCAGCAACAGCTGCCATGGGGCCAACGCCAGCTCTTGCCGCTGCTCCAGCCATCATGCGCACAATTCTTGGGGCTTTTGAGGAAACAGGATAAGGCTTCAGGGTACGGGCAAATTCGGGATCTGCTGCGATGTACTCTTCTAATACACCGCGGCACTTATAAAGGAGGGTAAGAGCTCTTCTCTTCACCTCAGGAGAATAACTGGCCTCATCCACGCTGATATAAAGGTCCGATTCTCTCAAAGAAACCCCAAAGGATACCATTCCTTCGCCTTTGACTTTCTTCCGATAAAAACGCTCAACATAATCCATATCCACCATGCATTCCTCTTTTAGCTAAAATCGCATCTCCACAGCTCTTACCATACACACATCCAAACAGCTCTTGCAAACGATGCACCTTGATTCATCAAAGCGGACCTCCATCTCGGGCCTGATCAGCTGCAAGGCGCCTACGGGGCAGAACGAAGTGCATGCTCCGCACTGCAGGCAGCGGTCGCGGTTCCAGGCTATAGTTCCGCTCAGCGGTTCGATCTCTACTCCAAGCCCTTTTAAATATTTCAGCCCTCTATTGTAATTTTCCGAATCCCCGCTCAGCTCCAGAACCACGTATCCCTCCTGATGAGGATTGATATCTGCCTTGAGGATATTTACCACGAGGTCATACTCCTTGACCAGCTGGTAAATGATCGGCTGCTCCACAAGAGATGGACTAAATCGCAAAACTATCTTGTTGGCTACCAAACCAATTGCCTCCTTTTACCAATGATTGTTGTTCTTCTTCTCTTCCAAACCCTTCAAAACGATCCCAGATTCCGCCGAGGGGAGCTGCTGGACAGGTTTTGTCAACAAAAATTTACCGCTCTTGATCCACTCCTTGAGGATCTCGGCGATCTCTCTGGCCTTGCGGTAACTGGAAAGAGGGGTCGTCGGCACTTCCTTTCCCAATACCGTAATCTTCCCAGACTTCAGCTCAGCATAACTCACAAAGCCCAAATTGGATGATTCTCTGTTCGGATAATCTGAGCTGTAATCTATTATTGGAGCATATATATCCTTATCGCTCACGGCGGTGTAAAGCAGGATCTCCTCGTTCAAGATAGGGATCGGAATACCTACACCTACAGCAAGGCTTGCGCCATAGCCCAGGATACTAGCACCCCGCAACCACTCAGGTTTCATCTGCTTGAGATCCCCAATCAACGCAAGTGTGCCTGCCCCAGTGAGAGGAACACCATTTTCCCCTCTAGGCGCACACGGATTGTGTTGTGTCCCGTGCCACGCCACATATCCGATCCCGCCACCGAGGAAGATCCTTGTTCCCACTCCGATCGTCTTGTAGTAAGGATCGTTGAGCAGGGGGCTCAGCTGGCCGGAAGTCGAGTAACTGGCATTCCCCAGGTTGGGTTTGAGCACCCCCATATAGGTGTAAATAGTGCGATTTGAGAGATTAACAGCGACGGAATAGTTTTGATAAGCATTGCGCGGATTAAAGAGAATAGCATCATTGATGTCGTCAAGGGTGATCCAGGTTTCAATCCTTCGCCGCGGGTAGCAATCAGTTCCGTAGCCATATGCCTCCAACTTCACCGGCCTTCCCGCAACCAGATCTTCGATGACGTGCCCGCCTCCATAAAGAAACCGGCCAGGGTAAACCCTGTTCTCCGGGTCGCTCTCTGGCAAAGCAGTCGCTCCTAAGTAGGCATCGACTGCAGCGATCCCTGCATATGCAGGAACACCGTTTAGATAAACTTTGTTCATTTTGATCCGCGGTTTGGAATGTCCAAAGTTAAGGAAGACTCCGCTGGAGCACATGATCCCGAAGGTCCCTGTTGTCACAACATCGACCTCTCGGGCTGCCTTTTCCACGCCTTTCTCAGCCACAATCTCGATGATCTCTTCTGCGGTGACGACAACAGCTTCTCCCTTCTTGATCCTTTCGTTGATCTCCTCATATGTTTTTTCGACTGCCATCCAAAGCCCCTCCCTTTTGTGTTCATCCCGTGTCCTCTCCTGCGTTTAGCAAAAAATAAACCCCTTCTGAAAGAAGAGGTTTATGAAACTCAATCCATCAACCTCTTATCTCCCAGAATTTAACATTCTGCAGGATTTGGCACCGCCGTCCTGCACAACGCAGGACCGGTTGCCGGGTTTCATTGGGCCAGTCCCTCCACCTCTCTCGATAAGAGATTCAAACTCCTTTATTCAATTGTTAGCGCTAACATATCACAGTTCTCTAACCCTGTCAAGATAAATCACAGTTTTAGAGACTACTTTGCCTCACCTTTTTCAGCTCCATTTACCACAGCACCTTCGACCTGATCCGTGATCTCTGTAGATGCCTTTCGGAATTCCCTGATCGTCTTCCCCAAAGACTTTCCAACTTCAGGCAGCTTACCGGGGCCAAAAATGATCAAAACGATCACCAAGATCGCGATAAGCTCCCATGGCCCCAGACTAGGTATCAATCCAAACATCTTGCCTTCCTACCCCCTTGTTCTCTCAGTATTCAAAAAACATTAGCTTCCTATTTCGGCATTTCTTCCAAGATGATCTTGTGATCGACTAATTCCAGCTCCTTGATGCGCCCTTCAAAAAACATCTGACGTCCAAAGATGTCCTGAAGCAAGAGCCCTTTCTCATGAGGCAGAACCCTGTCTACCTTTTCTAACAAGAGCTCTTCTTTACCATCCTTCCAAACATAGGCATTAGCTTCACACATCCCCTTGCACCTCCTTTGCTCTTACCAATTCTTTGAGAACCCCTACCAGTTTGTCCACCATGTGAGGCAAAGGTTCCTGTTGCACACCGATGATCTCGACGCGATTCTTACCAATCGGCAACAAAAGCTTTACAGCCTTGCTGTTGCAAATTGCTTCGGCCATCTTCGGGGTTACTTCGCCCAGCATAGAATTCGCAACAAGGATCGAAAGCGACCCTACAATCACATCGACATCAGGGACCGTTTGGACGACAGCGTTCTCCCCTGTGGCACCCTCATTCGCGCCTGCCTTCAGCATCAAGGAAGTAGCAGCGCTGTTGGTTCCCAGAGCGATGATCTCTATCTTCGTCCCCAATTCCTTTCTTATTTTCTCCGTTATATGCTTACCAATCCCGCCTCCCTGTCCATCAATTACAGCAACCCTCATTATGCCAACCCAGCTCCTTTTTAGATAATTGCAACTCCTAACGTCTTCTCCATCTCGGTCAAGGCAAAATTATGTGCTGCTTCATCAAACGAAGCAACCCCATCTCTTACTACCATCACCTTATAGTTTCTCATACAAGCATCAGCAGCAGTGTATAGGACACAGATATTTGTACAGACACCTACAAGTATTATCTCCTCTATTTCTCTTTCGCGCAAGGCGAGATCCAGCTCGGTCCCATAAAATCCGCTATAGCGTCTCTTAGGTATAATCAGGTCTTGATCGCTAGGCTTTAATTCATCACAAACCTTTGCACCTTCAGAGCCTATTATGCAATGCGGAGGAAACATTTTGAACTCAAGGTCATCTGGTCTATGCTGATCGCAGATATAAAAAATTGGCCACTTCTTAGACCGAGCATCAGCAACCACTCCAGCAATCACAGGAATGATCTTCCTTACCGCATCACCTATATATAGCGCCCCACCTTCTCGCACAAAATCATTGAGCATATCGATGATCAATATCGCCCTGTTATTCAAAGCCATCACCGCCAGCTTTTATTTTCACTAAACAATTTTTTAAACAAATATCACAAAAATCCTGCTATAACATTGGATTTTTGGTGAAAATAAAAACAGAGAGGGAGCCCAATTGGGCTCCCTCTCAAAAGGTTTCCTGGCAGTGACCTACT
>JBNATO010000085.1:0-8725 GCA_049701555.1 Thermacetogeniaceae bacterium
TACGCACAAGCTCCACAAAGCTCGGATTCAACCCCCCATCGGCGGGGATTGAACCTCCACAGACGCCAGGAATGTGCTGGATCAGCCGGCAGTTAACCTTATAACTGCCGTCTCCTTGAGGATATGTAGCGGCAGCATTATCAAGAAATTCCTTCTCTTCTTCACATTCCGGCTTAACCAAGACAAAGCCCCCTCCACAACACGGGCTTGTCCCTACTCCAGAATTATCTTTAATTAAGAGCACTTCTCCTCCCCTCCCTGCCGGTATTTGTTCCGCGCCCCACAGAAGGCAGGCGGCGCATTTTCATTTTATTATAACCTGGCTTAAAGCATGAGCCTTAAGTAGAACAACAGAACACCCGCCGAGCGCATAAACACAAGAACCCCGCAACCCTTCTGGTTACGGGGTTTCTCATCCTTTCAATGGTGGGCGCGGGAGGGATTGAACCTCCGACCTCTTGAATGTGAGTTAGCAGAGGCGTATTTTACCTGTTTTTACCTAACCCCAAAACGGCTTAAATACTGGATTTTTGGGAATTCACCATCTCGTTTAATCCCCTCTTTTTTCACCTTTTTTCAATCTCATTGCAGTAAAATTGCAGTAGAAACCGATCCCCGAATCCCTTGCGGCGCAAGGGGTTGAGGGCTTTTTGCAGTACGGTTAATCATTTAATCATCACAGCGGACACCTACTCCAGCCCGTAGTTGCGTGCCCACTCAGTGGGAAGCCCGTACCGCTTACAATCCGAGAAGTGCTCTGAAACCAGCTTTTGAAACGGCCTCCCCCGCTTGATGTCCTTAGCCCTCTCTGTGATGCGCCTCACGGCAACTTCAAGACCTTTCGCTTTCGCCTCGTGCTTGTGCTTGTAGAGCAGATTCCTGAACTTTCGGACTTTGGGCGGTAGCCTATGCTTCACCCTGCACTTCCCGCACTCGGATCTCTTCCCGAAGTGCGCCAGCCCACACCTCGGGCAGAGGCGCGCCTCTGTTCCCCACCTGAAGACGAGCTTCATCAAAAGCTCTACGACCACCGCCTGGACCTCGTTCTTCACGACAGCGTAAAAGCCCCGCTTTCTGCCCAGAACACCGGGGAAAAAAATGATGTTGTTCCTGCCCAACGGGTCTAACGGCCAGCGCCAGAAAACGGTTTGAAAAAAAGAGACCAGTGAGGTTTCCTCTTCTTCGCTGAAGCTCTTCTGATCGAAAAACCGCCAGACGAGACGCAAAAAAACATCGTAAAGATAGATTCTTTTCTTTATTTCCTCAATCTCCTCATCAGGGAGTTCCTCATCATAGGGATTGCCGCCGCGAAGCAGAAAAACCACAGCGGCTCCGTCGCCCTGGCCGCTTTTCCTGAAATTCCAAAACCTCTTGGCGTAAGTGCCGAAACGCACCCTTCGCCAACTGCCTTTCACCTTTACGAATTCCGCCCCCCGGACCGAAAAGAACAACCACACTCTTTCTTCCCACCACTGGTCGATGACTTCCGACAATCTTTCCACCCTCAACACCCCGCATTCCGTAAAACAAAAAAACTGATCAGTTTTTTGAAAATAAATAATTGCTAATATGCCCGTCGCTAACGGTATTATAGCAGATGCGTAAGATAAGTAAAGGTTGATAACGAAATCTTATGATCGAAAATTAAAGTTGAGAATAAAAAAAATCAGGAGGCGATAAAAAAAATGCGTTGTGCATCAAATCGGGTTCATCTAGAAGAAGTTGGGGATTTTTTTGATCCGCGTACTCTTGCGCGATTATTGGGCATCGCCGAAGGCAAAGCGTACCAGCTTGTTAAAAGAAAAGGTTTCCCTGCACTTCGAGTCGGGCGCAGGTGGGTTATCAACAAGGCGGCTTTTATCGAATGGTTCAACTCTCAACAAAAACAAAAACCGGCCCTCTGATGGCCGGAGGAGCAGGAGGTGAAAGTTTTATGCGCGTCCTTTATTATTTTAGCATTGTTCGCAAATTACCTCCAGAAGTGCGGAAAAATTTTATTCGACGTTTTAAAATTTTTGAATCTTCTGGGCTAAGCGACCCGTTTGCGGTCGTTGCAGCAGTTTACCGTAACACGCATGATGTTGCACTGCGTGCGGCCCTGGAAGAGCTTTTTGATGCCGAAATCGAAAGACCAGGGGCGGTGTGGCCGCTATGACTGCCGCTATGACTCTAGATGAATTCCTCTCCCGACTGAAGGGCGTCAGACGGTGTGGAAGTGGCTGGAAGGCTCTCTGCCCCGCACATGACGACAAGAACCCCAGCCTACACATTTCACAAGGTGGGGATGGACAAATTCTCCTTCATTGTTTTGCAGGATGTGCAGTTGAAGATATTTGCAAGGCGTTGGGGATTGATGTCAAAAACCTCTTCCCCGACTCAACGGATAAGCCGCAAGCCTGGAACTGCGAAAAACCCGAAGCAATCTATAAATATCTGGACGAAAACGGCAAACTGCTTTTCCAGGTGTTGCGCTTTCCTAAGCGGGGTGGAAAAAAAGTCTTCAAACAACGCAGGCCGGACGGAAAGGGCGGCTGGATTTGGAATCTGGATGGCGTCAGGAAAGTGCTGTACAGGCTGCCGGAGGTTCTAGAGGCCGTCAATCGCGGCGAGACGATCTTTGTAGTCGAGGGGGAAAAGGACGCCGACAACCTAGCGAAGCTCGGCCTCGTTGCGACCACCAACCCAGGAGGCGCCAGAAAATGGCGGCCTGAATTTTCAGAATACCTGAAGGGTGCGAACTGCGTTATTCTGTCCGATAATGACGAAGTTGGGCGTGAACATGTCCAGCAAGTTGCCCGGAGCCTGCACGGTAAGGCAGCAAGTGTGAAAGTGCTGGAATTTCCCGGCTTACCTGAGAAGGGGGATGTCTCAGATTGGCTCGCTGCCGGTGGCACAAAGGAAAAGTTGTTGCGTCTTGTTGCGGAGGCCCCAGAGTGGAGGCCGCCTGAGCAGGAGCCCGATCCTCTCGCCGGAACTCCATACCTCATCCACAACGGCTGCATCTGCGGAAAGAAGTACACAAGAGACGGCGATGCGATTATAACCCCACTCTGCAACTTCACAGCTAAAATTGTTCGAGATGTTGCGCGGGATGACGGCGCCGAGGAGACAAGAGTTTTCGAGATTGAAGGAAGCCTTTCGACCGGCGCTCCCCTGCCGCGGATCAAAGTACCCGCGGAGAAATTCTTCGGCATGAGCTGGGTGGCGAACTGGGGGGTTAATGCGATCATCGGTGCGGGGATGGGCGTTAAAGACAGGGTGCGCGAGGCAATCCAGCTTCTTTCAAGAGATGCTGTAAAAGAGCACGTCTTCACCCATCTAGGATGGAGAAAAATCAACGGCCGCTGGTGTTATCTTCACGCAAACGGCGCGGTGGGAGCTGAAAACGTTCTCGTTGCCCCTGAAAGCGAAGCGCTCAGGCGCTACAGCCTGCCCGACAGCGGCGACCCCGCTGAGGGGATGAAAGCGAGCCTGAAGCTGCTGGAAATAGGCCCACCTGAAGTTGTTCTACCGCTGTGGTGTGCCGTCTGGCGCGCTCCCTTGAATTCTTTGCTATATCCAACTGTGGTGCTGTGGCTGTACGGTATGACAGGCTCGTTTAAGTCCACCTTAGCTGCATTGTTCCTTTCCCACTTCGGCGGGCCGTTCTCAAAAGACAGCTTACCTGCCAGCTGGTTGGCTACTGACAACGCACTCGAAAGATTGTGCTTCCTGGCGCGTGACACAGTGCTTGTGATTGACGATTATGCTCCCGAGCAGCACCCCCGAGAGGCTGCTGCGCTCGATAAGCGAGTGAACCGCCTTGTCCGGCAGGTGGGAAACAGGGCTGCCAGAAGCAGGTTGCAGGGGGACTTAACGGCCAGGCCGGAGACCCCACCGAACGCTCTGGTGATCAGCACTGGCGAGCAGCTCCCTCTTGGCATTGCGAGCGTTGCTGCCAGAATTCTGCCTGTGCTGTGCGAGCGGGAAAAGATCGACACGACTAAGCTCTCGGAAGCACAAGCAAAAGCTCAACTTTTACCTCAAGCAATGTACGGTTATTTGAGCTGGCTCGCGCCGCAGCTTGATACTCTGGCGAAAACTCTCCCACAGCGCTTTGAAGAGTTACGCTCAAGAGCGACAATCGAGGGACATGCCCGCTTGCCAGAAGCTGTGGCCCATCTCTACCTGGGAGCCGAATTCGGTTTGCGGTACGCTGTTGAACTCGGCGTGTTGAGCACAAATGAAGCGGAAGAGATTGCTCAGAAAACTTGGAGTGTGCTCATTGCGCTTGCACGTGAGCATGCAAAAACACTCGAAGAGGAAAGGCCAACGTTGAGGTTCCTGCACACCCTGGACGCGATTTTCACTCAGGGCAAGGGCCACCTGCTCGACCGGCAGACCGGCGGCAGGCCCATCTTAGCATACCGGTTCGGCTGGACGCCTGTTGAGACAGGAAACGGCGAAGCCGATTACCAGAAAAACGGGGAGCTGCTCGGCTGGGCCGATAGTGATGGGCTGTACTTGATACCTGAAGCGGTTTGGAGAGCTGTGAACGAGTACTTGAGATCTTCCGGCGGCTTCCCTGTTAGGGAGCGAACGCTAAGAGACATGCTGGCCCGTGAGGGCGTCTTGATAAGAGACGAAAAGACCGGTAAGAACACAACGGTAATCCGAGCTGAGGGCACATCGAGGAGGGTGTTGCACTTGAATTTAAACATGTACCTGTCCCTGTTGCAGAGAGGGGTAATAGGTGTAACAGAAGCCGAAAAGCCAGATAAATCAAGCACTCCAGCGTTACCCCTAAAGTGTAACAGCGAGCAGAAAAGTGTTACAGAAAGTGTAACAGGAACCGAAGCAGAGACAGAAACAGAGGCGTTACACCTTGCATCACCCCTCGTTACACTTTCGGGAAGCAAAAGTGTAACGCCGGAATGCCAGAAAAATCAGGCATCGCGGGACTTTGTTACACCTGTTACCCCTAGTGCAAAAGAGGGGGAGTATATAAGCGACAGCGACGACAGCCCCCCTGACTTTGACGGAGAACTTGAAACATTCACGGTGTGATTGCTGTGACTGCGATTGAGCTTTTCGCCAGACTTGCCAGCCTGCCGGTAGACATGGAGCGAAGAGGAGAGGAGCTGAGGATCACTGCCCAGCCAGGTGTGCTGACCGACGACCTGAAGCGGAGCACAGCAGAGCACAAGCAGGAACTGATTGAGTTACTTCGCCAGCTTGAGACGCTGAAAACTAACCGACTGCTCAGGGAGCGCGGCTGGGTATTGATTCATTCAGGCGTGCTTGATGAAACCGTTGTTTGGTGCAGGGATGAGACAATTTCCCTCCCTGCCCACTTGAGTGGACTGCCGCGGTACACGGTGGCAGAACTGAAAGCCTTGGTTAAGCAACCGCTCCCTGCTGAGGACGACCTGAAGCTGCTTCACCGTAGCAAGGTGCTGTTTGGAGGAACTTTCGATGTATGAGAGGCAGAAGAAAGCGGTTGGTAGGCCAGAAAAATGTGCTCAAAATGAGCACATTTCTAAACGAACTGCTGAGAAGATAGCCTCTCTTAAAGGTCAAATTGACCTTTCGGAGAAGGAAGGTACTGCTGCCACTGCCAAGGCTATAGCCACCGTGGCTGGTGTTAATGTATGAGAGGCAGAAGAAGGCGGCACACAGACCAAAACTGGAAGAAAATAACGTGCGCAATTTGCGCACGTTTTCGGGAAGTGCTGCTACCGCTAAAAAGTTAGCTGCCGAATTGGGCGTAAATCAGGCCACTGTTCGCCGTGCCGCCGAATTTGCGAAGGCAGTGGATAAGGTCAAAGAGGTAGCTCCCGAAGCTGCAGATAAGATTCTCGCAGGCGCAGAGCTGGCTCATACGGAGGCGACACCCATTGGCCTCTCTAGCGGGCAGAAAGAAACCAAGGCAGGTCCTCCTGCCGTGCGACTTCGCCAGGGATTATAACGCCTTTCAAGGTGAGCCGATCGTCAAGGTGGACATACAGACCGGCACAGTGGCAGTTTTCCGCTGGCCTTGGGAGCCGCACAGCAGAAGGAAGAGGGGATTCACGTGACGCAGGAGGCGGTGACACGTGGATGAGATTATCGTGAAACTCCCGAAGTGCGTTGTGGTGCTGACCAGAGGCGAACTCATGACCCTGCTCAAAGCTAATCCCACTATCTGGGAGAGGGCGCTAAAGCGCGGCAAGGCGTTCATGAGGGCGCAGCTGCAGGAGAGGAGAGAGCCAAAGGGAGGTGAGTAACATAGAGGGTGAACTCCTGTGCCCGACCTGTGGGGAGCCGATGCGCCACGACAAGAAATTCGACTTCTGGAAGTGCCCGAACTGTAAGGGCGAATGGTGGCCTGAAGATGAACCCGATGGGGATTGCTCCCCCGCTCTGGTATCCCGCTACGGAGGAGAAATCCTGCCGACCGTACCCATCCCCAGGAAGAGGCGTGGGAGCAGGAAGAGCGGCAGGAGGCGGAGGAAGCCCGTTAGGAAGTGGAAGCCCACATTTGTGGACGAGCCGTAATTGTGCGAATGTTGCGAATTTTCAGACGATGAGGGGATATAACCCCTCCCAACCCTAACATCGAAAGGAGGCATGTCGCATGACCCCCTATGAGGCCGAGACCATCATCAACTTCAACGAGGCTGAGGACACGGCAGAACTCTACACTGCAGCCCGTAGAGTGGCGGAACTTCTCGAAAAGCGCGGCCTCAAGCCCTACAAAGTCGAGAGGACGAACGGCAGGGCCACAGGCTGGTTCTTCTCTCTGCCCAAGCACGCCGTGCTGGTGAAGCCCTCCGACAGGGCGATCAGGCTCGGCGGCCGCAGGGGTAATAGAAAATAGCACGCATACCGCGCCACCGCGGGCCACACGGTTGACATCAAAGAACGTCAAAAATGAACCCCTGACGCCGCTCTCTGATGTCTTCGGGATAATTTCCCGCGGCAAAACTGCGCTCACGTTTGCGTTATACGGAGAGAAAAGACGCTGGGTAGTAGTTTCATACCTGCCTGAGAAGAAACACCCTCCTGAGCGCAAAAGAGAGCGCCGCGCAGGAGGGCAGAAACGAAATCTGGAGACGGTCGCATCCGCCTTTCAGCCGAGCGGTATCCTGAGCGCAAGGAATTCCCCAACCAAAAAATTGCGCTCCGTAGGCATGAGAGGGAGCGGCTGTCGGCTGGTACTACACGGTGTCTGGCTCTACCTGTGATGTTTACATAATTTGTGGATTGCTCATGAGTCTGCTTCACAAACAGATTGGCAGCGCCTCTGCACAGGGGGAAGAAAGTCAAAGGCTGTGGATGGGTGCTGCTGGAATGTAAAAGTTTCCCCGAAAACCTTGTGGCACAGGTCTTTCAGCGGTAACCGGTTGCTCGAAATATCTGCATGGAGGTGCGTGCATATGGCCGCAACACCTGAACAGATGATCTCTCCCCCCAAACTCACGGCGGCAAGCGGGCCACAGACGATTTCTCCCCCGAAGCTCACAGCGGCGCACGGGACGCAGTGGCTTTCGGCTCCCCATTACGACACATCGCAGATGACCAGCGGGATCGTCTTCGGCCTCGGCCAGCCGAGCAGAGCGGTGAGGGAGAGGCTGCTGACTTCGCTGCCATCGGTGAGGTTTGGCAGTTACGTACCAACCAAATACCTGCCGGAGGGGTACGTGCCCATCCGCCTGTGGGCGAGGCAGCACGGCGTCGAGAACCTCCTGCGCTGGGACCCTAAGACGCAGAGCGTCTACTTAGGCTGGCAGAAAGTGCCATACGGGTTCATCACAGGCGGGCGCTCGTATGCGGATGAGGCTCGGCTGAACGCAATCTTGAGGAGGCTCAGAATGGCGGGAGTCAGGTGAGCGGGTGGAACCCGGGTTTTACATCAGAGAGGAGGAGATGCTGAGAGAAGCGAAATCGTGAAATAACACCTTCCAAGCCCTTGTGTCACAGGGTTTTGCGGGGTTCTCATGGTGGAGGGGAAACCCTTTTTTGACGGAGGAACCACCTCAAAAAGGCGGCATCTCGCGCAACTTCCCTCTATACGGGGTACCCAAGCCCATACCCCCTCCCCCCTACCGGCAAAAAGAAAGGCGGGGGAGTGAAACCCCCGCTCCTGTAGCGTCCTTTTGAGCACAACATTTTTCCGCTGCTTGACGATCAGCTCCCCTGCTCCTGCAGCCGCCTCGATATTCCCAACTGCAGGAGGTACTGCCGCCACAGGGGATCGGCTTCCATCCACATCGGCACGTTGCCCCTGAGAACCGACTGGAACTCCGGAGATTGGAGGTACTGCTCGACGTCCTGGTCGGACCTCCCGAACACCTGCCTGTAAGTCTCCAACAGCTTGTCCACGGTCGGGAGTACCGGCGGAGCGCTGGCCTGATAGGTGAAGCCCGCTGCTCCCTGAGAAACTCCAGCAGGAAGAGTAGCCGTCTGCTGCTGTGCTGTAGTTGCGGCAGGGACGTTCTCCACCTGTGGAGCTGTCTCAACCGTAGGAGGCGGCGTCTGCGTGGATATGCTCGGCGTCTGCCAGTTGGAGAGCTGGTTTTCCAGATCCCTGATCCTGGCCTGAAGAACGTCTATCACCTGCTTTTGCTGTGCCTGAAGAGCGTCCAACAGCTGCTGCTGTTGCTGTGCAGGCGAAGTGTACTGTGTCGGCTGTCCGTAAACGTCTACCCAACCTACGTCTGGCTGGTTCCCGTAAGGGACCGCTCCAGGGAGGGCAACGGCAACC
>JBNATO010000086.1:0-8699 GCA_049701555.1 Thermacetogeniaceae bacterium
GGGCCTTGACCAGCTGCGTCTTCCCGTGGTCGACATGCCCAGCTGTCCCGATGATAACATATCTCTCCAAGGCGAATCCCTCGCTTACAGAGCAATGTTCAGTTCTCACAGCCGTCTGCGGCACCCACAGCCGCTGTCACCGCCTCGACAAGGAGCGGCTCTTCTTCCTCCCCGATCGTGCGCGGGTCGAGCAGCACAGCATCCTCCTGCACCCGCGCCACCACAGGGGGATCACCCCTTCGCAGCCTCTCAGAGACTGCGGCAGGGCTCACCGCCTTCGGCCTCAGGACGACGAGAAATGTCGGCAGCTCCGCCAAGGGGAGCGCTCCGCCCCCTGCCTGAGAGAATCCTCCGCTCACGCAAACGGCACAAGACTCGCCGAGGCGTTCGGCCAACATCCCGCAGATGCGCTCAGCCCTCGCCTTAAGCTCTCCCTCCCCGAGGGACAGCATCCGCAGAACAGGGACCGCTTCCAGGGCATCGCCTCTCTGGTAGGAACGCAGCGTAGCCTCCAGGGCAGCAAGCGTGAGCTTATCGACGCGCAGGGCGCGAAGCAAAGGGTGTCTCTTCAAGGCATTTACAAGCTCCGAGCGCCCCAGGATGATCCCCGCCTGGGGGCCCCCTAAGAGCTTGTCGCCGCTGAAGGTGACGATATCGACCCCGGCTGCGATGCTCTCCTGAACAGTGGGCTCAGAGCCCCTCTCCAGCCCACGGAGTTCGACCAAAGCCCCGCTCCCCAGATCCTCCATCACCGGCAGCCCGTGCCTTCTCCCTATAGACACCAATTCCTCCCTGCTGACCTCCCGCGTGAACCCCAGAACCCTGTAGTTGCTCGGATGGACCTTCAGGAGGAGGGCGGTATCTGGGCCGATCGCCCTTTCGTAATCCCTAGGGTAGGTCTTATTTGTCGTCCCCACCTCCCTCAGTACCGCCCCGCTCTCAGCCATCACCTCAGGGATCCGGAACGAGCCGCCGATCTCCACAAGCTCCCCCCTGGAGACGATGACCTCCTTCCCCTTAGCAAGAGCGCTCAGGCAGAGGAGCACAGCAGCGGCGTTGTTGTTCACGACAAGGGCCGCCTCCGCTCCCGTCAGCTCCTTCAACAGCCCCTCCACATGGCTGTAGCGGGAACCCCTTTCGCCAGTCTCCAGGACCATCTCCAGGTTGCAGTAGCCCTTAGCCACAGCTGTAACCGCCTCAAGAGCAGAAGCGCTCAAAGGCGCCCTACCGAGGTTGGTATGAAGGACCACGCCGGTGGCGTTGATCACAGGCCTCAGGCTTTGGCGCAGCCTCGACGCCGCCCTTTCCCGCACAGCCTCAGCGAGATCGGCGATGCCCGGAGGCTCCGCGCCCCTCTCCAGGACGGCCCGCCGCCACTCCGCAAGAACCTCCCTGGCTGCAGCTGTCAGGATGTGCTGCGGCAGTTCCCCCGCATCTGCCGCCTGCCGCACCAGCTCGTGGACAGCGGGCAGGCGGCGGAGCAGTTCTTGCCTCTCCACACGCATTCCCCTTTCGCTTCAAATCCCGATACCCCGATAACTATTCCACAGTTCCCCTGGGAAATCCTTTAAGCGATGTGTGCATAAAATTCCGCATTTCACCATATTACTGTTAAGGAATGAGGAGACAGGAGGTCCGCGACTTGATCAACCTGGAACCACAAAAAAACCCGACACAAAACCCCAGGCGCAGCCTCAGGGTTGCCGTCGGCGACACCCAAGCACCAGAGAAGATGGGGTCGTTCCTCGCAGACCTGCTATTCGAGCTGAATCCCACGGGGAGGCGCCCTTGCGTGCTACTGTCGATCGGGACCGACCGCTCGACCGGCGACAGCCTCGGCCCCCTTGTGGGAAGCCGGGTGTGCGAGCTCGCTCCAGGGCTTATCCCGGTGTTTGGTACGCTCGAAGAACCGGTGCACGCCGTCAACCTGAAGGAAAAGCTCCTGGAGATCAAGCGGGGGTTTCCCAACCAGCCCTTGATCATCGCCGTCGACGCCTGTCTCGGCCAACTCCAAAGCGTCGGCACGATCACCCTCGGCACAGGTTCGCTGCAACCGGGCACTGGCGTCAACAAGCAACTCCCGCCCGTAGGGGACATCTTCGTCTCAGGGGTGGTGAACATCGGCGGCTTCCTGGAGTTCCTCGTCCTTCAGAACACGCGCCTTGCGCTCGTCATGAAGATGGCTGACTGCATCGCCCGCGGGCTGGTGATCGGCCTCTCCGCGCTGCGAGGACCCCGCTGAGACAACGAAAAACCAATGAGCCCCGAGCAGGGGCTCCTTACAGAAACTGTCTCTTCTGGATTCAGCCTCGCTCAGAGGAGTTCCAGCCTCTCCCTGACGTCATCGACTACCTCCTCGGCGCTGCGGCCCTCGGCGCTGATAACAGGGACATCCGCTTCGATGTTCTCCATCTGCAGGATGTCGATGTCTCCCCCGCTGATCACAACCGCATCGGCGCGGCTGAGATCCTCCGGCTCCATACCCACCACGAGAAACCCCGCATCCTCCAGAGCATCTCTGATGTTACCCAGCCCGTCTTCCACAGCCACCACGTGCATCTATTCTGCTCCTCCTCTCGATATGTTTTAACTGCAATCCTTATTGTGAACCCGAAGAGGCACGATTATGCAAAAGCGCCTCTATGACCTCCTGATCGCTGGTCTGTCGGAAGTCGCAGTAGAACTGACCAACAGCATAGAACTCTCTTGGGGTCTCCAGGCAGATCACCTCATCCGCCTCGCAGCTGAGCTTGTCCACAGTTTCAGGGGGAGCCACCGGCACAGCGAGGACCAGCTTCTTAGGGCGTTGGTCCCTGATCGAGCGCAGCGCTGCCCGCAGAGTAAACCCTCTGGCGATTCCGTCATCGACCACGATCACAGTGCGCCCCTCATACCTCAGCGGCTCTCTCCCCCCTCTATACAGCCTCTGGCGCCTGGCGATCTCCTCCAGCTGCCTCTCCACCTCTCCCTGCAGGTCCTCTTTTCGCAGGCCGAACACATTCAACAGACGCTCGTCGTAGAGGACAGTGCCGTCCGGCGCCACAGCTCCCAGCGCCAGCTCGGGGTTAAAAGGCGCCCCGATCTTTCGGGAAATGATCACGTCGAGAGGCGCTCCCAACGCCTTCGCCACCTCAGCTGCGACGATCACCCCACCCCTCGGCACACCCAGCACCAAGACATCCTCTCCGCGGTACTTCAAGAGCCGTTCCGCCAGAAGGCGGCCAGCCGATTTTCTGTCCTGAAACAGGGCGTTCACCCCCTTCGATATATAGGTTACCCCCGATCCAGCGGCTTAACCGGCCCTTTCGGAAGATGCCAGAGAACCCCTCTCCTCAGGCACAAGAACCCTGATGGCGTGCCTCCTGATCCGGAAGACCGCTGGGGTCTTGCCCAGGATCTCCCCATCCCCCTGGATATAGAGGGTAGCCTCCGGGGAAGATATGTGGACCTCCCGCGCCCTGAAGAAGCGCACAGAAGGGTGCCCCTCATGCCTTCCGCTGTAGGTCAGGGGAAGGAGCCGCAGCAGCTCCATCTTGCCGATCTCGCCCACAGCACACACGTCAAACAGCCCGTCATCTATCCTCGCCCTCGGGGCGATCTTGATCCCAGATCCAAAAAACGCCCCATTGGCGACAGCAACCATCATTCCCCTGAACTGGTGGCGCTGCCCGTCGAGGACGAGATCGAACAACACCGGCCGAAACCCCACGAGCGTCTTCAAAACCCCAGCCAAATAGGCGCAGGGCCCTCTCAGCCAGCGGAACCCTTGATTCACCGCGTAGGCAACCTCGGCATCAAAGCCAACGCCGCAGATGTTCAGAAAGCAGCGATCCCCGACGAAACCCACATCGAGCGGGCGGCAGCTCCCGGAGGCGAGCGCCCTCAGCACCGATAGGGGTTCCCCGGAGATCCCCAGCGTGCGGCAGAGGTCGTTCCCGCTCCCTGTGGGGAGCAGCGCCAGAGTTGTTGTCGGAAAGGCCCTCGCGGAGGCGATCCCGTTTACAACCTCGTTGACCGTGCCGTCACCGCCGACAGCCAACAATATCCCCTGATCCCGCCGGGCAGCCCTCTCGGCCAGCTCAGCGGCATGCCCATTTCCCTTCGTAAAAAACGCCCGGTAACGAAGCCCCGCCTGTCGCAGGAAGCGCTCGATCTCCGGCCACAGACGAGCCGTCCGGCCACGACCTGCCGCGGGGTTGACGATACAGAAGAGGGGAAGATCTTTCCCAAGCAAAGCGCTCTTCTCCTAGCCCTCTTTTTCCAGCGCCCTGCGGATCGCCTCTTTCTCCTCCTCGCTCAGAGGGTATGAGGAGATCCCCCTTTCCACAGGCTTGGCATAGAGGCGGCAGTCATCCCTCCCCACAAGGCAGCAGAGGACAACCCCATCCCCCGCCTCATCGAGGAGAGCAAGGGCAAAGCTGAGGTTGCTCCCCACCTCGGGGAAAGCGTTGAACCGCAAAAACCCCACCCTGCTGATCGCCTTTTGGGAGATCCTCCTGATCTCGCCATATAGCTCCTCGAGCTCTTGGAGGCGCCCCTCCACCGCCTGGCAGGAGCGCAGGGCGCGCTCGAGCAGCTCCTCCAGGTTTGCCCCATCGACGCCGCGCATCAGCCGCCTGTAGCGCCTTCCCACCAAAAGCAGGTGTATATTCAGAACCATCAGAAGGAGTGTGCTCAACCCGAAAAGGAGGTATATCACCAGAAGAACCCTGTTCTGATGAAGCAGAAGCGATCTGAGCATCCCCGAAAGACACAACCTCTCCCGCAAATATTGAAAAGGCTCATGCCTATACTTTCCACACAAACTCCCGTTTTCCTTTTTTCAATACTCCGGTCATCCCTTCAGCTCTTCCGGAAGATCATGATGAACTCGTGAACCTTGTTCACCCTGAAGACATAGGGATAGCCCAGCGGCCGCAGCCGGTTGTACTCCTTCCTCCTGTCCCAGACGATAAGGTCGTCCAGCTTGAAGCCGGCTTCCTGCATCACATAGGCGAGGTCGATGTGAAGCGGATAAAACTCTTTCCCTTTGCGCACATCCATCACGACGACGACGCAGTACGCCCCTCTCTTGAGACAGATCCAGACCTGGCGGAAGACGCTCCCCAAGGCATCCAAAAACTCCCGATAATCGGGGATATTCCCCAGATCGCCGCTCAGGTTTCCGTAATGTCGCCTCGGCCTACCGTCAGCCGAGCGGCGCTGCTGGAGGACGTTCCAGTAGGGAGGCGAGGTGATGCAGAGGCCGACGCTGTCGCTGGGGAGAAACTCCGAAAGGAGCCGGCTGTCAGCCTGATAAAGCCTCGGGTAACACTCCGGCCTCCCATCGATGCGGAATAGCCTCATCCTGGTGATCTCCAGAAAGGAAGGGACGATCTCAAAACCGACCGAAGGTATCCCCATCTTATAGGCTGAGCAGACAGTGCTCCCGCTCCCCAAGAAGGGATCAAGGATGTAGCCGCTCTGGCCGCGGTAGAATATCTGGATCAACCGGTCTGTCAGGGCGAGAGGAAACATCGCCGGGTGACCATACTTCCTCTCCTCGGCTGTCTTCACAATATCGTCCCATATGCTGATAGAATAGCGCAGCCAAGTCTTCCCATCGAGCATCTCCCGGTTCCACGCCTCGGGTCAAACCTCATGCACGTTCCAGTCCTCGTCGACCCAAAGCCCTGTTACCTCACAATCAAAACCCCACGACTTGACGGTTTCCACAGCAGCAGCGATCTGCTTCAGCTGAACATCCTTCCCCACAGGGTTCCCGGCGCAGTCGTGATGCCCCACAACGGCGACATGCTGCGAGCGATGCTTCACCACAGAGATCTCCAGGCGTCGCCTGATCGACTCCAGAACCGTCTGGTCGCTCCTCTCCGAGAGGGCTTTGATCGGGCCTGGCTCGGTGATCACGTCGACATAGTCGACCCCGTGCCTCTCCCTGAGATAGGTGATCACCGGGAGCTGAACCCTCCCGTCCATGCAGTTGATCGCAGTTGCAAAGCTACCATGGCTCACTGACAAACATCCCCTTTCCATCTGATTTCGACGTCCCCAGCAATCGCCTTGACAAAAAATCCCTGGGGGCATTAAACTCTGGTTGTGACCACAATCGCCGAGGGAGCGGATCTTCAGTGAAAATCCTTTACATCGACTGCTTTTCCGGAATAAGCGGGGATATGTTCCTAGGGGCACTGCTCGACCTAGGGGTCCCCCTCGATGTCTTCGAGGAGGTCATCGAACAGCTGGGGATACCAGTTGTGATCCAAAAGATCACAGCCCATCAAAAGGGGCTCCGGGCGACCAGGGCGATCCTCAAGGAGACCAGCGCCCAACCGGAGGAGCGGAGCTACAGCGAGCTGAAACACATCGTGAGGTCAAGCAAGCTCCGCCCAGAGATCGCCGAAAGAGTAGAGCACGCCCTCTGCCGCCTCGCCGAGGCTGAGGCTGCAGCCCACGGAACACCCCTCGAGAGCGTCCACTTTCATGAGCTGGGCGGCTTGGACACTCTGGTCGACCTGGCGGGAGCCTTCGCCGGAGTCGCCCACCTCGGCGTCGAGCGCGTCTTCGCTTCCCCGCTGCCGCTCGCCAGAGGAACCGCAATCACCAAGCATGGGGCGATTCCGCTCCCTGCGCCGGCCACCCTCCACCTGCTCAAAGGCGTGCCATCCTATGGCGTGCCATTCGAAGGCGAGCTTGTCACCCCAACGGGCGCGGTCATCGTCACCGCCATCGCCGACAGCTTCGGCCCGCCGCCGAGCGCCCGCTGGACAGGCTATGGCTACGGGTCAGGAGCCATGGAGCTGCCCCAGCCCAACATCCTGCGGCTGTGGTACGGGGAGGGATACGGGGACGCGGCTGAAAGAGGGGATCACCATCTCCTCTTCGACCGCGACCGCGTCGTCGTGATCGAGACACAGGTCGACGATTGCAACCCTGAGTACCTATCCCACCTGCGGCTGCTTCTCGAAAGGCTGGGCGCCCTAGACGTCACCTTCACCCCTACTACCATGAAAAAGGGGAGGCCCGGGGTGATCATCGCCGTTCTCGCCTATCCGGAGATGATGCATAAGCTCGCCGAGACCCTATTTCGCGAGACAACGGCGATCGGGCTGAGGTGGTACACCGCCGACAGGATCAAACTCTACCGCCAATCCGCCGCCGTGGAGACCCCATTCGGCAAGGTCTCCGTCAAACTGGGGTATGCCCTGAGGCCTGACGGCTCGAGGGAGTATCTCAACATCGCCCCTGAATACGAGGAATGTGCGGCGAGGGCCGAGGAGACCGGCCGCAGCATCAAGGAGGTCTACCAGGCAGCCCTGAGGGGAGCAGCGAGGCTCGCCGACGATGGACGATGAAGGCTAATCAGCGTAGAGCTTCCCTCCCTCAGCCCAGTTCTCCCGTTCGATCTCCTCGATGTTCACCCATACCGCTTCCGGCTTGACATTGAGGTTTGAGGCAACGACCCTCGTGACCTCCTCCACCAGCTTCCTCTTGACATTCACGTCCCTATCCTTGCTCTTCAACATCTTTATCGTGACAAACGGCATATCCGACACCCCTTAGAAAAATATCTACCTCAGCGCATCACCGGCGATGAGCTCCAGCAAGCGGCTCAGGTCCTCCTGGGAATAAAACTCGATCTCGATCCTGCCGCCCCGGGCGCCGGCGACGATCCTCACCTTCGTACCGAGCAGCCTTCTAAGCCTGTCCTCGAGATCAGCGAGCTCCGGGCTCTTTTTGGCAGAGCCCTTGCGCTTCGTGCGAACCGAGGTTTTGGCAAGGCCAGCCAGCTGCCTGACCTCCCTCTCCGTATCCCGCACAGAGAGCCCCCTTCTGATGATCTCTTCGGCGAGCTTCCTCTGCTGAGATGGGTCAGGGATGCTGAGCAACACCTTTCCATGGCCAGCGCTCAACAGGCCTTTGGCGATAAACGACTGGACCTCCTGAGGTAGCTGCAGCAGGCGAAGCGCGTTGGCGATGAACGGCCTGCTCTTCCCCACCCTCTCGGAGATCTCCTCCTGTGTCAAACCGAACTCCTCGATCAAGCGCCTGTAAGCCTGGGCCTCTTCGATGGGGTTGAGGTCCTTGCGCTGCACGTTTTCGATGAGCATCATTTCGCTGGAGGCAAGGTCATCGACGCGGCGGATGACAGCCGGTATGCTCTGCAAACCCGCCTCCCTGCAGGCACGCCAGCGCCGCTCCCCGACGATGAGTTGATAGCGGTCTCCGGCGATAGGTCTCACAACGATAGGCTGCATCACGCCGTGAGCCTTGATCGAAGCCGCCAGCTCAGCTATCGATTCCTCGTCAAAATCCTGGCGTGCCTGGAATGGGCCAGGCTCGATCTTATCCAGGGGAATCTCCACGATCTCCTCTATGGCCGTAGCCCCTTCTGGGGCGGTGGGGATCAGCGCCCGCAGGCCGCGCCCTAAGCCCTTACCCTTCATGTTGCATCACTTCCTGGGCGAGCTCCTGATAGAGGATCGCCCCTTTTGAGCGGGCATCATAGGAGATAACAGGCTTCCCATGGCTCGGCGCCTCGCCCAAGCGCACATTGCGAGGGATGATCGTCCGGAAAACCTTATCTCCAAAGAAGCCTTTGACCTCCTCGACTACCTGGATAGACAGGTTGGTGCGGGCATCGAACATCGTCAAGAGGACGCCCTCTATCTCCAACTCAGGATTCAAACGCTGCTGCACCA
>JBNATO010000087.1:0-8626 GCA_049701555.1 Thermacetogeniaceae bacterium
CACTGGTGGATCACTTCTCGGATCAAATGGATCACTTTTTAATTGACGATCACAGTTAAAGAGAAACGAATTTGAGGCATTCTTGCTACACTTTAGCAAACCCGGTTCACTCAAATTCCGCAACAACAAATGGATCGGCCTCAATAGAGAAGGGAAACCCTTTGTCGTCCACGTCAAGCACGGGATTACAAGGAAATATCCGCCACCACTCGTCGAAACTGTTGCTAAGGACTTAAAAGTGTCACTCCAGGAGTTTCTTGAGTGGTATAAAAACCTCTGATTTCCTACTCCCACGCCAGCTTCTCAACTGCTTTTTCCAGGCCTCTCCTCCCCGGCCTCGTATACCTCGCGGTAGTGTTCAAGTTTCCGTGCCCCGCCAGCACCGCCACCTTGTCTAAGCTCTCCCCGGCGTCCAAGAGCATCTTGCAGAACGTGTGCCTGAATGAGTGAGGTGTGGCGTCCACTCCCGCTATCCGCGCTTACTTCGCCACAACCTTTTCTGCCGCTCTCCTTGTCATGTGTCCGTTTTTGCCCGGGAAGAGCCACTCGCCGGAGAGCCCTTCGAGGTACTCGCTTAAAGCGCGCCTGGCGGTGGCGTTCAAGGGCACTTACCTGTACTTCCCCTGCATAGACCGCCTATAGTCGGCCACGTCCAGGGGAGTGGCGGCCTTTATGTCGGCAGAGCCGTATGTGCCCCTAAGCCACTCGAAGAAGCGGCGCAGGTGTCCGAGGTAGGCCACCGCGGTGTCGGGAGACAGCCCCCTCGACAGCGCGTGGTCCCGGAACCTCGGCAGGGCGTCTACACATGCGTTCACTCCTCTCACCGTCCTTTCCTCTTTTGCAAACTGGCTTTGTGCTTTTAGCACTTTCTACTCCATGCCTTTTGCGCCCTCCTTCCCGCACGTCCGTTCGCTAAACGCCTATTTTGCGAATGAAAATCGAGGGCGATCGACTACGAGGTCGCTTCCTGGAGCATCGCCGAAATCTTCTTTGAGGGAACATCCGCCTCAAAATAGTTCTTCTTTTTTCGGGAGGGGTCAAAGCGGATGAAGCTGCGGAGGCTTTATCCCTCACCGCCCAGACGGTAGAGGCAAAGATCAGGCAGGCAGAGGCAGCCCTATCCAAGGCAGAAAGCGATTACAGCTATGCTAAACAGCAGTACGAGAGAATGAAATACGAGAACGGAGGGATCACCATCTACTCCCCGGCTGAGGCCAAAGAGAGATGGGGAAAGCTGGGAAGCGGTGATGCCCATGCTTAGGCAGTGCCTGGCGATCATCGGCCGAGAGGTGCGCTACCTGCTGCGGGATCGCAGCCTGCGGCACATCCTGCTTTTGGGATCCCTGCTCGGCCTTCTGCTGTTTTGGGGGATCTACGGCGCCCAGGTGCTCAAAGATATCCCTACAGCCGTCGTCGACCTCGACGGGACGAAGCAGAGCAGGGAGCTCGTCGAAACTATCCGGAACGCCGAGTACCTGAAGGTCGTCGCCATGCCGGAAAGCTTTGAGGAAATGGAGGAGATGATCAAACAAGGAAGGGCAGTGGTCGGCGTCGTCATCCCGGAGGGCTACGGCAAAAAGGTCGCCCTTCACCGGCAGGTGAGAGTGCTCCTGGTGATCGACGGCTCCAACATCATCTACGCCACCAACGCCAGCACCTCAATCCTCACCGTCACCAGGACCATCGGCGCAAAGGCGGGGATCGCCGCGCTGCTGGCCAAGGGGTTCTCCCCCAGCCAGGCCGAAGACGCCTACAGAGGCATCGAGGTCGAGAGCGAGCCCTGGTTCAACCCCACCCTCAACTATGCTTACTTCCTGGTGTTGGGACTTGCCCTGAACATCTGGCAGCAGTGCTGTATATTGACGGCCTGCATGAACGTGATCGGCGAGACAGGGGTGGAAAGCTGGCGCCAGATCCGGGCAGCGGGGGTCTCCAGGCTTCGGCTCTTTTTCAGCAAGTCGGTCGTCCACATCGTCTTCTTCATGCTTGTCGTGCTGCCCGTCTACCTGCTGGCTTTTGAGGTCTTCAAGCTGCCGCTCCGCTGCGGATTTATGGAGCTGATGCTGTTCACCCTCGTCTTCGCAGTGGCCGTCCACAGCATCGGGACGCTGATGTCGAGCTTTGCCAACAGCGCCGTAAACTCATCCCGGTTCGGGATGATCGTCGCCATCCCCTCATTCGTGATCTCAGGGTTCACCTGGCCGGTGGAGGCGATGCCCCAATGGCTCAGGCCGATCAGCAAGTTCTTCCCCCAGACCTGGTTCTTCCAGGGGATCAATCTCTTCACCTTCAAAAACGCCGGCTGGGAGATGATGGCGCATTACATGCTGGTCATGGCGGCGATCGCGGCCTGCTGCTATACGCTTTCCGCCCTGTTCATTTCCAGGAGTTAGGAGGGAGTGCCTTGAGGCAGATCTACAACATCGCCTGCTACGAAGTAGCCCATATCTTCAAAGACCTCATCCTCTTTCTCATGGTCTTCCTCGTGCCGCTTGGCTACGCCGCCCTTTTCGGGGCAGTTTACGTGGCGGGAACGTTGACGGACATCCCCATCGGGGTCGTCGATCTCGACGGCTCCAGGCTCAGCCGCGAGATCATAACGGCCTTCCGCAACAGCCCCCGCTTTCACATCGTGGAGAGTGTCCGCACTTACCCCCAGCTGGAGGAAGGTGCTCAATCTCCTCGCCCGGATGCTCCCCTACACCTGGATGGCGCACGGCTTCCGTCTGGTCACAATAAAAGAGCTTGGCGCTTGGGAGATCACAGCGACGCTTTCAGCGATGAGCGTCATGGCTGCCGCCTCCCTGCTGGCAGCGCTGGCATGCGCCAAGCGCAAAAACGCCCCGGTCGAGCACGGCCTGGCGGTGAACAGCGGGCCTGATTACCCAAGGAAGGGTTAAAATTTTTAAGGCCGTAACACCGATCGGTGCTACGGCCTTAAACTAAACTACATTCCAGCCGCAAAGGAAGCGGACGCCATCTGTCCGGAGCTTCCTGAAGCCGAGCTTGTGGAGCCGCCAGCAGCTGAGCCCGAGCTGCTGCCAGAGGATGCAGCGCTCCCGCTGCCGAGTCCGCCTGTGATGACGCTGGCCGCCCACGGCTTTTGCATAGCCCTGACAAGAAGATCGTGGTTGCACTGAAGAGCCAGCAACCCGTACTTGGCTGAAGCTACAGCTGCGTCAGCGGCGGTTACCTGAGCCTTCGTCGCCATTCCGACATCAAACTGCAAGCGGGTTATTCTAGCAAATTCTTCAGCTGCCTTAAGCTGCTGCAAAGCAGCGTCGTACTTCCCCTCAAGATCCTTTGCGCTGTAGTACAGCTGCCTTGCTATCTGCTTCATCGTCTCTTTTGTCGTCTCAACGCTGGCTTGAGCCTTTTCGAGGTTAGCCTTATCGAGATCGTATGATGCGAACTGGTTCATCCCCCAGGTCTGCTTTACGAGCCTCACGCTCTCGTTGGCGATCCAGACCGGCGGGGAGTTCTCGGCGATGTCATCAATATAGGCTTCTACATCGCAGTCGATGTTCAACTTCTCGTAAACCACCGTATCGGTCAGCTTCGGCCTGCTGCCCTCAGGGAGTCCCAAAAGGTCTACAAGCTCGCTGTATGCCTTGTCGAGGTTTTTCTTTGCTGCATCCAGAGCAGCATTTGCGGCAGCAGCCTGAGCCTGAACAGAGGTCAGGCTGACCGGGCTGTCGAGGCCGACCGACACGCGGAGCCTGGCGATAGCGGGCTGTTGCTGATATTGCTCAGCAGCGAGCTCCTTTGCCTCCAGATCAGCTAATGCCTGCAAAACGTTGTAGTATTTCTGGTAGACGCTGAGGACAACCGAATCTACCTTCATCTCGTAGTTCTTCTGCTTGGCGAGCCAGTCGAAGTTTGTGATATACACCTTTCCCTGCGGATCTTGATCTGTTGGTACGCTGACGTGCAGGTCGGTGCCTGGTATATAGGTCTTCATTAGAACGGCATTGTTCAGCTTCCAGACCTCATCCCTCGTTATCTCGGCAGCCTTTACATCAGCCTTGGCCTGCTTCAGATCATTGCTGTTGGCTATCGCAAGCGAAATCGCCTGTTCGAGGGATAGCTCCTGCGGTGCTGCAGCATTCGCCTCTGCAAACACAACCCCTGGGAATAGAAGCGCTGCTACGAGCACAAGAACCAAAAAAGAGGCAAAAAGTTTTTTCATCTACATCGCCTCCGCAAACACAATACACAGTCAATGCCGCTTTAATGTCGGTAAAATTTCATAAGCTGTAAAAACATTGGGGGCCTGCACCAGCAGGCCCCCACAAGAGGCTGCTTTTATTGCACAGAGATGGTCACGGTCTGGGTCGCTTCATCCCATGTGATGTTTGCTCCAAGGGCCTGTGCCACGAACCTGACAGGCAGCATAGTCCTGCCGGCTACGATCTCAGGAGCGACGTCCATCGTTATGGCTGCGCCGTTGATCGTCATGACGTTGCTGCCGATGGTCATCTGAACGACTCTGTCGCCCTTGAGGATGGTGACCTTCTTGCTGGCGCCATCCCAGAGGATGTTGTCGTCAGACACACCGACAGCGTTGGCAGCGTACCGCACCGGGATGAAGGTCCTGCCGTCCTTGATGTACGGAGCAGCTTCCATCGTCTTGGCAACGCCGTTGATGGTGATGGTCGGGTCACCGATCTTCAGCACAGCCGTCGCAGCGGTCGGCGAAACGATGGTTCCGAGCTTGACAGTCGCAATGTATTTCTCGCTTATCTGGTTGTACTCCTTGCCGACCTTGGCGACAACATCACCTGTAGCGGCCCTATTGTCGATGTCATAGTAGATATCTGAAAGCTCGATGGTGCTGGGCTCGTTGCTTATTTCATTAATGACGATTCTTAGGATGTTATCATCCACTTGATAAATATCTGCATCAATATCTCCTTCTGTTACATCTATATCAGGTGTTCTCGCCCAGCTGAAGCCGATTGGCAGCACGATATCAAGATAGTGGTTGTTATCAGTCTTCCAGAGAGCGCCATCAGCTGCTTCAGTGATGGTGATCTTGCCACCAGGCACATCTGTACCCTTCTGCGGGAATGTAACTTGCTCAGCAGTGATTGTAAACGGAGCCTTCACATTACCGATCTTATATTCACCACTGACTGCACCACCGAATGTAACGATCAGATCGCCTACCTTTGCATCCGCATCTGCCTTGACCTTAAGTTCCGAAAGTTCAAGCTTCGAATCGGTTTCCTTCACGACGTCAATCCAAATGGTTCTATCATCATTGTAGATGCTGTTGAATTTGTAATCATCGCCATCAATCTTTATCGCTTCGCTATCATTACTAAGTGCATCATCATCCTTGGTCTGCCATTTCAAGCCTTTTGGCAACGTAATGGTGATGTAATCATCCTCATCCAGTTTGCCATTGGGCTCAAGAGTAATGGTCACATCGTCCATTGTGGTTTTTTGGCCGAGATAGACAGTGTCATCACTATCGTTATCAACCGTCACATCGACATTCCCGCGACCAATTTTGGCAACAGTTACTTCTGTGGTAGGAACATCATCGCCACTAACCTTGACAACTATATCGCCACTCGCTCCCGGCTTCACAGTAAAGACCGGAGTAAGTTCGATTTTGCCGTTAATGACAGTAGTACCAGTGCCAACCTTCAAGTGCAGGGTACGGGCACTGTTGGACAGATCACTCCAGACATTATTATTATTATCTCTCAAAAGCTTAACTCCACTTTCCTTTAAATGTGTGGCATTCAAACTATCAAGATCCCACGATACATTGCTATTCTTAATTGTAAGAAAGATGTCGTTATCAGTAGCGCTCGCATCATCCGCAGTCAAGGCACCCGGGCTTAATTCTTTGATTGTTATTTTTGCACCTTCTTTATCAGAACCAACATCGACATTCTTGGGGTCGTCTGCGGTCACAGTAATGTTACCGCTCTTAATCTTCGCAATGGTAACGTTATCCGTGGTATCCCATACGATATCATCACCCTTAACGCCCCACACACGGACCGAAGCAACAACGTTTCCGCTGACTCCATCATCGATGTCAAGATATAGATTTTCGATCGTAAAATCAAAGTATTGCGGGTTTTCTATTGAAAATGTAAACGACGTATCAGATGTTCCTTCAACATTGTAACCAGTAACTGTTACCTTTGGTCCGTACACATCGCTATCAACGTCATTAAATGTGACTCCATCAGTTTCCAAATTTACCTCAACATAAATCTTGCTGACATCACTAGGATCAAAATCTTCATCGTAAACAACATTGATCACACCAGCAAGTTGTTGTTCTTTATCATCATCCAAGTACTTATAGGTACCCGTAATTTTAGCGTAATTCCCTGCCGCAAACGCCGTTCCCACTGGCACGATCAGGGTTACGAGCATCGCCAGGGTCACGAGCAGGCTGATCCATCTCTTGCGCGCTCTTAACAAGGCTCTTTCCCTCCTTTAAGTTTCTCCTCGAGATTTTTGAGTTGCTCTAGGCTTTTTGCCTTAACCGGTTTCTAACTCCTCCTGTACTCTCCTCGCTCATCCCTCCCCTCCTTCTGGCCTCACCTCCGGCGGCTTCCGCCTCCCCTTCCACCTCAAGAGATCGAGGTTCGGCACATCCAAAAGCCGCCGTTAGAGGAATATTCTCCGTACACCTCCAGATTCCTGCTGGAATTGGACGGCCTTTCCTCGGCTCTCACTTCTATTAGACACCCTGATCACGAAAAAAGTTCCCGACACTTGAAAAAATTTTTCTTTGATTTGCATTGAATTTCGAAATAAACATTCATATTATTAAAAGCAAAGTATGACTTTATGCTATTGAATATGAAAAAGGAGTGAAATATATGAATGTTTCTCGTGTTTCACCACGGGGGCAAGTCGTGATCCCCAAGCACTTGAGGGAGAAGTTCAACATCAAGCCGAATTCGAAGGTGTACTTCACCGAAAGCGACGGGAAGCTTGTCCTGCATGTCCTTCCCCCCGATCCTGTGGCCGCCGCAAGGGGGATCTTGCAGAAAGACATTCCGCTCGATGAGCTGATCAGGCAAAACAGAGAGGAAGAGCTGTCCCATGAAAAAGAAAGCTAAAACCGCTGATCAGGCTGTAGAGCGTTACACCCTCGATACTTACGCAGTTTTAAGCTATTTGAGGGACGAGCCCTGCGCGGATGAGGTAGCTTCGCTCCTGGAAGCGGGGAAAAGCGGCAGGGCGCTCCTATATCTCTCCTGGATCAATCTCGGCGAGGTCTACTACATCGTTCAGAGGCGAACCGGGCATGATACAGCCCGCTGTATTGTGGAAATGATCAAAGAGTGGCCACTGCAGCTGGTGCTTCCGTCCCAGGAGGACATCTTGAATGCTGCCGACGTGAAGGCGAAATACCCGCTCTCATACGCAGACGCCTTCGCCGCAGCCCTAGCCCGGAGCAAACAGGCTTGCCTCGTCACTGGAAACATGGAGTTCAAAAGGCTTGAAGAAGACGGCATGATAAAGATCAGGTGGCTGCAAAACCGGCGATAACAGCGGCAACCATTCGCTGTTGATCTCTGATGCGTAGGTGTGTAATTAATAATGAATATGCAATGCGCGATGAGGAGGTGCGGATATGCGCAGGATGCAGATCGTTGTCGAAGAATGGCAGTATGAAGTTCTGCGGTCAATCGCCGAGCGGCAAGGGAAGTCAATATCGGCTCTCTTGAGGGAGATAATCTCCAGGCAGATCAGCGAAACTTCCGGCAAAGACCCCCTCTTAGAAGTCGCCGGGATAGCCCAGGCCCTACCGGAAAAAATCTGGACAGTGAAACAATCGACGAACGTCTCTACAAGGCGTGAGCAAAATGCGGCAGATATTTAGCGATCAGAATTTCAGCTTTACAGACTGCACCAGTTTTGCCCTCATGAGGCGCCTGGGGATCAACGAGGCAGCCGCTTTTGACAGCCATTTTGATGCAGCCGGTTTCATCCGCCTACCTGCGGTACCGCTAAGAAAAAAGCCATCAAAGAAATAAAAAATGGAGCGGGAAACGGGATCTGAATTCGATTGACACGTATCTTTATACGTGTTACAATCAGCCTGCGGGGTGAGGGGGTAGTTAGCTGCTAGATAAAATATACCCATATGGCAGCGATTATGGCATAATGCCCACATGAAGCTCAGTGAGTGGGCAAGAAAACAGGGAATCAGCTACAAAACGGCCTGGAATCGGAGAAAACTCTTGCAGCTTTTGTCCGACCCGGAGATCACGACCATCATTGTTGAGCGCCGCGACAGATTGGCCCGGTTCGGCTTTGAGTACATCGAAGCGGCCTTAATGGCTCAAGGCAGGAAGATCCTCGTGATGGAGCCGGGAGAGGTCAAAGGCGACCTGGTGCAGGATATGATTGAAGTGTTGACCTCATTCTGCGCCCGCTTATACGGCAGGAGGTCGGCGAAGAACCGTGTGAAGAGGGCGCTGGAGGCCATAGAGAATGCTAGTAAATAAAGCCTACCGGTACGAACTCAAGCCCGACAAGGGCCAGCTCCTGCTTTTGAAGAAGCATGCTGGCTGCGCCAGATTTGCATGGAACTGGGGGCTGGCAGAGAGGATAAAGCTCTGGGAGCAGGAAGGGAAGACCA
>JBNATO010000088.1:0-8558 GCA_049701555.1 Thermacetogeniaceae bacterium
CAAACTCGATCAAGAAATCGGGATCCGAGCGCGAGGCATCCTCGGCATTGACAGATACATACACGCCGTGCTGCTTCGCAAACCGCGTAGCCTTCACCATATCCTCGATCACCTTCGACCTCGTGCTGCGCAGCTTGTGCTCGATATGGATGTCCGAAGTAGAGATAGATATGGCTACGGCGTCAACCCCGCACTCCAGAGACTCCTCCACATCCTTGATCACTGCCCGGTTCCATCCCATTATGCTGGCACGCAGCCCCAGCTTGCAGATCTCCTTGACCGCTTCCTTCTCATGGCCTCCCATAACAGGGATTCCTGCTTCGATCTGATGCACTCCCAACTCGTCGAGCATTTTGGCGATCCGGATCTTCTCATGATTTGAGAAAACGACACCTGCTGTCTGTTCCCCGTCACGAAGCGTCGTGTCGACGATCTTGATGTCGCTGTTGATGATCTCGCTCACAGTTTCGCCCTCCCTTAACACCTCATAGAAACTTTTATTTCAAATTTCTTCAGACGACCGACAAAAGCCTTTTGGCAGAGCCTCCCTCACAGCCTCTCCTTGAGCAGCTTGTTCACCAGCTGCGGATTAGCCTTCCCCTTCGTCGCCTTCATAACCTGACCGACCAGGAAAGCCAGTGCCTTCTCTTTCCCGCTGCGGTAATCAGCGACAACTCCCGGGTTCGCAGCCAAAACCTCATCGACGATCCGTCCGAGCTCCTCCTCATCGCTGATCTGCACAAGCCCCTTCTCCTTGACGATCTCCTCTGCCCTCTTCCCAGTATCAAACATCTCCTCGAAGACGGCCTTGGCGATTTTGCCGCTTATCGTCCCATTATCGATGAGCTCCAGCATCTCCACAACGTGCTGAGGCGTAAGCTTGACATCCCCGATCTCCACGTTGCGGGCATTGACCAGCCGCAGGAACTCTCCAGTCAGCCAGTTGCTGACAGTCTTGGGATCGCGGTAGTTTCGGGCACAAGCCTCAAAAAACTCGGCGAGTTGGCGCGAGGACGTGAGCACACCAGCATCATAAGCAGAAAGGCCATACTCCGACATAAACCTGCGCGCCCTGGAATCAGGGAGTTCAGGAAGCTCACTTCTGATCCTCTCTATCCTCTCGGGGCTGATGACAATAGGGACGAGATCAGGATCCGGAAAATATCTGTAATCAGAAGCCTCTTCCTTCGTCCGCATAGGAACGGTTATCCCCTTTTCTTCGTCCCATGCCCGAGTCTCCCTCTCCACAACGCCTCCAGCTGCAAGGATAGCGCACTGTCTCTTTATCTCCGCATCGAGGGCGCGCTGCACAGCACGGAAGGAGTTCATGTTCTTGATCTCGGTTTTGGGATTCAGGATGTTCGTGCCCGCAGGCCTAACCGAGACGTTGGCATCACAGCGCAGCGAGCCTTCCTCCATCTTGCAGTCTGAGACCTCGATATAGGAGAGGATCGCCTTCAGCTTCTCAAGATATGCTTTGGCCTCCTCCGGTGTTCTGATATCGGGTTCAGAGACGATCTCCAAAAGCGGGACACCTGCCCTGTTGAGATCCACCAGAGAATAGTCCGCTCCCCCCTCGCCATGCAGAAGCTTTCCGGCGTCCTCCTCCATGTGCACCCTGGTGATCCCGATGCGCCTGGTGACGCCGTTGACCTCGATCTCCAGATACCCGTTGCGACATAGCGGAAGGTCGTACTGCGATATCTGGTAATTTTTGGGCAAATCAGGGTAATAGTAATTCTTGCGGTCAAACTTGCTAAAAGAAGCGATCTCGCAGTTCAGCGCCAGACCCGCTCTTATGGCATACTCAAGAAGGGCCTCGTTGACAACAGGAAGCACTCCGGGAAGCCCCATACAGACCGGACAGACGTTTGTATTGGGTTCCTTCCCAAACTCATTCGGGCATGAGCAGAATGCTTTCGTCTTTGTGCGCAGCTCCACATGCACCTCAAGGCCGATCACGGCTTCGTAGCTCTCCATACCTGGCTACCTCCCTCAGGAACCGTTCCTGCCGCTATTGATAGGCGGTCTGGCCTTATGATAAGCGGTATCCTGCTCAAAAGCATAGGCAACGTTGAGAATAGTCCCCTCCCCGAAAGCCGGTCCCATAATCTGCAGGCCAACAGGGAGACCATCTACAAACCCGCAGGGAAGAGATATGGCCGGAATGCCAGCGAGATTCACCGGTATTGTGTAAATATCAGAGAGGTACATGCTGAGGGGATCGCCCGCTTTCTCTCCCAACCTGAAGGCCGGAGTCGGTGAGGTTGGAGAGACCAGCACATCAAACTGCTCAAACAGCCGATCGAAGTCGTTCTTGATCAGTGTCCGAACCTTCAAGGCTTTCAAGTAGTAGGCGTCATAGTAACCGGAGCTGAGGGCGTATGTCCCCAGCATGATCCTCCTCTTGACCTCAGCCCCAAAGCCTTCGCTCCGTGTCTTCATATACATCTCTACGATGTCGTACCTCTTTCCACTCTCCGGCATCGCTCGGTAACCATAGCATACGCCGTCGTACCGTGCAAGGTTAGAGCTCGCCTCAGCAGGGGCAATGATGTAGTAAACAGGGAGGGCGTACTCCACATAGGGGAACGAACACTCATCAACCGTTGCTCCCAGATCCGCTAGCCTGTCAATGGCCTTCCTGACCGCATCCTCGACCCTCGGGTCCAAACCCTCCCCGAAGAACTCTCGGGGAACTCCGATCCTCACCCCTTTGATATCGCCTGTGAGGAAAGCGGTGTAATCGGGGACATCGTACGGCGCCGAGGTGGAATCCCTAGGGTCATGGCCCGCGATGGCGTTCAGGACAAGGGCACAATCCCTTACATCCTTCGTAAGCGGCCCGATCTGGTCAAGGGAAGAAGCGAATGCCACCAGGCCATAGCGGGAAACCAACCCATACGTGGGCTTCAGACCGACGATGCCGCACAGGGACGCAGGCTGGCGGATGGAGCCTCCGGTATCAGAGCCGAGGGCATAAACCGCCTCCCCCGCAGCAACAGCTGCCGCAGGGCCCCCGCTGGAGCCTCCTGGCACGCATTCCAAATTCCAGGGGTTTCGGGTGGGGAAAAAGGCTGAGTTCTCTGTCGAGGAACCCATAGCAAACTCATCCATGTTCAACTTGCCGGTGATCACTGCCCCCTCAGCATCGAGCCTTTCGATCACGGTAGCGTTGTAAGGCGGGACAAAATTCTCCAGCATCCGGGAGGAACAGGTTGTGCGGATCCCCTTGGTGCAGATGTTATCCTTAATTCCTACGGGGATGCCAGCCAGCGGCCGCAGTTTTTCCCCGGCCCGCCTCCGCTCATCCACCCGACGTGCCTGAGCATAGGCCAACTCTTCAGTCAGGGTAACGTAAGCCTGGATATCCCCTTCCACATCATGTATGCGTGAAAAGACAGCCTTTGTGACCTCCTCGGCAGACAACTCACCCTTTTGGATGTAGTCAGCCAGTTCATGGGCAGTAAGCTCGTAGATCTCCATGGCCTAGGACTCCCTTTCAACATCTCATATGATCCGAGGCACTTTGAAAAAGTTACCTTCGCGTTGAGGCGCATTCTGGAAGGTCTCCTCGAGAGAAAGGGTTTCATGGACCTCATCAGGCCGCTCAACGTTCTGTATCGGCAGTATATGGTAAGTGGGCGGCACCTTTTCAGTGTCCAGCCTGTTGATGATCTCGGCATACTCCAAGACAGAGCTGAGCTGAACACGGAACTGTTCCTTTTCCTCCTCGCTCAAAGCGAGGCGCGCCAACAGTGCCACATGTTCCACTTCTTCCCTGGTGAGCTTCACCTAACGCACCTCCACACCATTGGCTCTCTCCAATACATGCCTAAATTATAACAGATGGCCCAATTACCCCGCAACTTCGTTCTTTCGAAGCATGGACCTGCTCCCACACCCCGCTGGAAACAAAAACGCCGGCATTTAAGCCGGCAGACGCTTCGCATGAGCTATCGAGCTAATTCATCACAGTCAGGAAGATCTCGTTTCCCTCTTTGAAAGCCTTGACAAGCTCGCAGTGGCGCAGGACAGCGAAGTCCCTCTCCAGGTCCTCCAAAGGTATGCCTATCTGTTCTGCCACCTCCTGCCTGGTAGCCTTACCCTTTTCCTTGAGGTATTCATAGATCCTTTTCTGTATAGGCGTAAGGCCTTCTGTTCCCTTATGACCCTGCAGCTCCCGGCTCGCCCGGGCAGCCGAAACCGCGCCGGGATCGCACGGCTGGGGCCGGTGCAGCGCGGCTATGTAACAATCCTCGCAAAGCTTGCGGCCTCCGTGGATGTAGATCTCGTCTTCCGGGACATCAGCTTTACACTTTTCGCACTCCATCTCTCATCCCCCGCTTTTCAAAAAGCTGTCCTCACAAAGCGCCAAGATCCTTCAGGGCCTTTAACACATAAGAGGTATAAGCGATAGCAGGCCCCCCTCCCATAAGCATGGCCACACCACAAGCCTCGAGGATCTCATCCGGTGTCGCTCCTTGGTCAAGCGCCCGCTTGACATGGTTCACGATTCAAGGCTGGCACCTGATCCCGACTGAAACCGCAACCGCGATCAGCTCCTTTGTCTTCGGCGAAAGAAACCCTTCTTTCAGGACAGCCTTGGAAAAGCCCTGAAAGCCGTTCATTACGTCAGGCAGGCGCTCCTTTAGTTCTCTCTGGGCTTCTTCAAGGAAACTGAGAACGTCCCCCGCTCTGTCGCCCACTGACTCACCCCCCTTGTTCATGGCTTCGAGAAAAAGAGTTGCATTTAACAAATATGTGCCAACTACATATATACTAGAACCATATCATTGCTGGTGTCAAGCAGTCAGCAACAGCAGGTTCCAACCTACCTGCGCAACCCGACCAGCTCCAAAAACCCCTTCTCGTCCAAGATGGGTATCCCCAGCTTCTTTGCCTTCTCAAACTTCTGGCCGGGATTCTCCCCGACAACAACATAGTCAGTCTTCTTGCTGACGCTGGAGGAAACCTTGCCTCCGAGGCTCTTGATCAGCTCTTCAGCCTGCGATCGCGTAAAGGAAGAGAGGGTGCCAGTGAGGACAAACTGCTTCCCAGCCAGGGGGAGTTCTCCGGATGGCGCAGCGGGTTTTTCCTGTTCCATCTTCACGCCAGCCTTCTTCAGCTTTTCGATCACCCGCTTGGTCTGCTCCTCTCTGAAGAAGGCAACGATGCTCGCCGCTATCTTGGGCCCGATCTCGGGGATCTCCGTCAGCTCCTCCTCGCTCGCCTGGGAGAGGGCTTCCAGCGAACCGAAGCGCTCCGCGAGTATCTCCGCCGCTCGCGCCCCGACATAGCGGATGCCCAAGGCGTAGATAAGGGGAGCCAGACCTCTCCTCTTGCTCCTCTCGATCGCTCTCAACAGGTTTTCCGCCGATTTTTCACCCATCCGCTCCAAGCCGACCAGATCCTCTTTGCGCAAAAAATAGAGGTCTGCGGGGTCCTGTACCAGCTGGCGCTCCACAAGCTGGTTTACCAGCGCAGGGCCGATACCCTCGATGTCCATCCCGTCGCGTGAGACAAAGTGCAGGATCGACTCCTTTAATCGAGCAGGACAGGCGATCCCGGTGCAGCGGACAGCCACCTCCCCCTCAGGGCGCACTACCCTGCTGCCGCAGACGGGGCAGCGGTCCGGCATGCGAAAAACCTTCTCCTCCCCGGTACGGCGCTCTTTGAGCACCTTCACAACCTCTGGAATCACGTCTCCTGCGCGCTGGATCACCACATAGTCGCCGATCCTGATGTCCTTTTGGCGAATCATATCCTCGTTGTGCAGCGTCGCCCTGCTCACGGTTACGCCGCCAACCTGCACGGGCTCGAGAACAGCAGTGGGTGTAAGAACCCCCGTTCTCCCCACCCTGACGATGATATCCAGCAAGCGTGTCTCCGCCTGCTCCGCGGGAAACTTGTAGGCTACCGCCCAACGCGGGCTCTTGGCTGTGTTCCCCAAAGCATCTTGGAGGCGCAGCGAATTCACCTTTACAACCATCCCGTCGATCTCATAGGGGAGGCTGTGCCTCTTCTCCGTCCATTCCCTGCAGTAATCGATCACCTCATCGATGTTTCTGCAGTGGCGGTAGTGCTCCTGGACAGGAAGGCCGATCTTCCTCAGATACTCCAGCACCTCTTTCTGGCTCTCCAGCACAACCCCTTCGCTCACCAGCACCTGATAGGTAAACACACCCAAAGGCCTGCTGGCTGTGATCCGCGGGTCCAGCTGGCGTATAGACCCAGCGGCGGCGTTGCGAGGGTTGGCAAAAGGCGGCTCCCCTCTGCTGTCGCGCTCTTCGTTGAGCTTTAAAAACGCCTTCTTGGGCATAAACGCCTCTCCCCGCACAACCAGCCGCGGCGGCGCATCTGGCAGAAAAAGCGGCAACACCCGGATCGTCCGGAGGTTCTCTGTCACATCTTCGCCTACCAATCCATCGCCGCGGGTCGCACCCTGCACAAAGGTGCCGTTTTCATAGGTCAAAACCACTGTCAAACCATCGATCTTAGGCTCAACGATGTAATCCACAGCGGCGCCTGCAAGCTCCCGCACCCTCCGGTCAAAGTCCTTGAGCTCCTCAGGCTCAAAGGCGTTCGCCAGGCTCAGCAGCGGCACGGGGTGCCGAACGCTTTTGAACTCCGGAAGAGGTGCCCCGCCGACCCGCTGTGTAGGAGAGTCAGGAGTGACCAGCTCGGGAAACTGCCTCTCCAGCTCTTCCAACTCCTTGAGGAGAGAGTCATACTCGCTGTCGGTGATGCGCGGCTGGTCAAGAACATAATAGTAGTAATCATGCTCTCGAATCTGGCGGCGAAGCTCCTCAACCCTCTTTCTGGCCTCATCAAGGCTAAGCATCGATTCCCGCCCCCTTGAAAAACTATCTTCATTCAGCGAAGCGCAGCCATCCTGATCAGCGGAGGAACCAGCTGCTTTTTCCGTGACATCACCCCTGGAAGAAACACCCTATTGCGCTCAACCTTCCTTCCGAAGGCTTCCTCAACAATGTGAGCAGCAGGGCCAGCCACGAGCAACTCCGTCCCCTCTGCGATGATGTCAGTCAACATCATCAGCACAAGGTCGTAGCCTTCCTCTTCCACCAATCTCTCCATCTGGCGCTCTATGCCTTTTTTCACATCATCCAGGCCCTCTATCCCGAGGGCCTCCACCTGGCCGATGCCAACTTTCAGTTCTCCCAGGCTGTAGGTTTTGAAGTCTTCTCTGAGGATCTCCTCCGGAGGCCGGTCCTCCAAGGCAGACCCTGCTCTGAACATCTCGCGCCCAAAAGGCTCCAGCTCAAGACGCGCTGTTTTGGCCAGCTTCTCGGCTGCAGCCCTGTCTTTGGCCGTAGACGTCGGGGATTTAAAGATCACCGTATCAGACAGGATCCCAGCGCACAACAGGGCAGCTGTGGTCGGGCTCGGCGTTATGGCATGCTCCTCGAAGATGGAGCTGATTATCGTGCAGGTGCTGCCTACGGGCTCACAGCGAAAATATAGGGGCTCGCTGGTCTGAACATCCCCCAGCCGATGGTGATCGATGATCTCCAGTATCTGGGCCTCTTCGATCCCCCCGACAGCCTGGGAGCGCTCGCTGTGGTCAACCAGTATGACCTGCCTGCGCCGAAGAGCGAGCAGGTCGTAGCGGGCTATCATGCCGAGCAGCCGCTCGTGTTCATCCACGACCGGATAGTTTCGGTAGCGCGTCTCCAGCATAACCCGCTTGGCATGAGCGACCAGGTCATCGTCCTGAAACGTCACGATCCCCTCGCTTTTCATGATAGAGGATATCGGCGCCGACAATATCTCCTGCACCCGGGTGGGGCTTACCGTGGGTTTTTCAAGATCGAGCTCCTCCAGGAGGTGTCTGGCTATATCTCCGATAGTTATAATACCCAGCAAACGCCCCTGCTGGTCAACTACAGGAAGGGTTTTGACCTGCTTTTCCCTCATCAACCTTCCGGCGCCCTGGAGGGTTGTCTCCGGAGAGCAGCTGACGACCTCCCCCTGAAGCATATCCATAACCCGTGAGCGCACATCAGTCACCAGAGGCGGTGGTTCGACGCCGAGCCTCTCCAAAACGTAAGCGGTTTCCCTGTTCAAAGGCCCGACTCTTCCCGCCTTTACCTCCTTTATGCCGAGGTTCCTCTTCAATTCAGCGTAGGCAAGAGCTGCGCATATGGAATCTGTATCAGGATTGACGTGCCCGAGCACCCAAATCGCCTTCTCCATACCCGATCCTTCCCGTTTTCAACTGTTCGCATCAGCGCTTCTCCCTCAAATCTTTTGCAGCGGGGCGTATTTCACCAGAAGGTGTTTTACGCCGACAGTATCAAAGCTGACAAAGACCTCCAGGTCACCTGTGGGGCCGATCCTCGTCTCAGTTATTCTTCCCCTTCCGAACTTTTTATGCTCAACCCTGTCGCCAACCCTAAAGACGTGCTCCTCGCCCCCATCCTGTTTCTTGGAAGCAGCCGCTTCTCTTCCGGCACCGCCCTGGAGAGCATTCTCTGCAAGAACCCCCGTGCACCCTCTCCCCTCTGGCTCTTCCCCTCCAGCGCCGTCATCGCTGA
>JBNATO010000089.1:0-8543 GCA_049701555.1 Thermacetogeniaceae bacterium
ACATCAGCCTGTGCTCGTCATCCAGCACAAAAACAGGCAAATTCAAATACCCTGACAAAGCAGCAACCAGCGACTGCAGGCTGCCGCCTTCCAGGATCACACCCAAAAGCCTTCTGTGAAGCCTTTCCCTCTCCAAGGCGATCGTCTCCATATGCCCATGCCTCCGAGAACAGATGCGGCTTCCTCTTGCAAGAAACCGCCGCCAGAGCCGGCCTCCTTCCGTTGGTCAGAGCTCAGTGAATACATTTAGGCTCCAAGGCCGCTGTTCCCTCTGAATTAACTTGCGAATTCACAAAAGATCTTGCTAAATAAGGGGCTCTCAAAAGAGCCCCTTATTTCACTTCCCCCGCTCGCAGCTTGCGGAAGAACTCCTGAACAACATAGGCGCATTTATCGGCCAAGACACCGCCTGTCACCTCGAGGCGGTGGTTGAAGCAGTCCAGGGAAAGCAGGTCGACGCAGCTACCAGCTGCTCCTGCTTTGGGGTCAGCAGCCCCATAGACAACCCTGTCCAAACGCCCCTGGATTGCTGCTCCGGCGCACATCGGGCAGGGTTCCATCGTCACGTAGAGGGTGCAGCCGTTCAGCCGCCAACCCCTGACCCTAAAGGCAGCCTCCCGCATCGCCAGCATCTCCGCGTGAGCTGTGGGATCTCCCAAGCGCTCCCGGAGGTTGTGCCCGCGGGCGATGATCTCCCCATCCTTGACGATCACCGCCCCCACAGGCACCTCTCCCTTCTTTGCGGCCTTCCAGGCCTCCTTTAGGGCCTCTCTCATAAACACTTCGTCTCTTTCCGAAAGCGGGCCTTCCAAAGCGATCACCCTAGCTAAAACATCCTCTTCTTGGCCAGTATCAGTATCCCGCCGAGCATCGAAACAGCGGTAAAGGCGACGACGCCCAAGAAGGCATGGGGCGAGTTCTGGTAAGGAAGCCTCACGTTCATCCCGTAGAAGCTCGTGATGATCGTCGGGATGGCCATGATGATCGTCACAGAAGTCAAGAACTTCATCACAATGTTCAGGTTGTTGGAGATCACAGAGGCAAAGGCATCCATCATATTCGTCAGGATGTTCGCATAGATGTCCCCCATCTCCATCGCCTGCTTGTTCTCCGTGATCACGTCTTCGAGGAGGTCCTCATCCTCCTCATACATCTTTAGGATCTGTACGGTGATCTGGCTCTCCTCATCGTGCGTCTTTCTCAGGTAGGTGCGCAAGAGCTTCTCGAGCACGATCTCGTTGGCTCTGAGAGATGTCGTGAAATAGACCAGGCTCTTCTCCAGGTTGAGCAGCCTGATCAGCTCCTCGTTCCTCATCGACTTGTACAGCTCGTTTTCGATCTCTGTCGTCAGCTTATCGATCTGCCTCAAGTAGGTGAGGTAGAGCCTGGCGCTGTTGAAGAGGATCTGCAGGACAAACCGCGTCCTCTTCTGCGTATGGGGCATCAGCGACTTGCGGCGGATCATCTCCTCGATCAGGACGGTATGCCGCAGACACACTGTGACGATAACGCTATCAGTGACAACGATCCCGAGAGGAATTGTGTTGTAGATCACCGGGGAATCCTTCCCGGCGATGTAAGGGATATCGATGAGGATCAGCACCTGGCCGTCTTCAGCCTCGATCCTCGGCCTCTCTTCAGCATCCAGCGCTGCTCTGATGAAGTCCGCCTCGATCCCCGTCTTCGCGCTGACCTCAGCTATCTCGCTCTCCGAAGGGTCTGTGAGGTTGATCCAGATCCCCTTTTCCTCAAAGGTGCCGATCTCCCTGATGGTGCCATCGATCGTCTTGTAGATCTGGAGCATGGACTTCCCCCCTTCCTTTCCGATCGGTGGGGAAGCATCTCCCGCCGGAGCGACGGGAACAGACTGCTCCCCCGTAGCTCACACACAAGGAGAACTGCTTCTCTTGGATACTGTGGCTACTTTCGGGATCGTCCATTCCCATCACTCCCTTCTCTTCGCGAGACTTATACAAGCCAGCCGGCGATAGATGATGCTACAATTCGAAATACCTAGATATATCTATAGAACCGGCACAAGGATATTATAACCCGGAGCAAACGCACAAAAAACCCCGAAAAATAATTTTTTCGCACGAAAACAAAAACCCCGCACCACATGCGGGGCCATTTACAGTGGCGCGCCCGGAGGGACTCGAACCCCCGACACGCGGTTTAGGAAACCGCTGCTCTATCCTCCTGAGCTACGGGCGCATAATAATGGCGGAGAGAGCGGGATTCGAACCCGCGGAGCGGGCTTAACACCCGCTCAAACGCTTAGCAGGCGTTCGCCTTCAGCCAGCTCGGCCATCTCTCCGCGCCAACTGAACCAATCCATGGTGCGCCCGGAGGGAGTCGAACCCCCAACCTACAGATCCGTAGTCTGTCGCTCTATCCAATTGAGCTACGGGCGCACTCAACCTTATGCAATTTTAAATTATAACTCATCACAAGATAATGCGTCAACCTGGCGGAGGGGGTGGGATTCGAACCCACGGAGCCCGCGCAGGGGCTCAACGGTTTTCAAGACCGCCTCCTTAAGCCACTCGGACACCCCTCCGAGGAAAGAGATGTGCGGCAGAGCCGCACCTCTCCGTGGCTCCAGTATAGCACACAGCACCATCCATTGTCAATGTGAGCGCTGCCTCCCTGATGCAGGCAGCCATTCCCCAAAGGCCAAGATCAGGACGGCGGGATGACATCGACCCCCAGATACGGCCTCAAGGCCTCTGGGACAACCACTGAACCGTCCTCCCTCTGGTAGTTCTCCAAAATGGCAGCGAGCGTCCTCCCCACCGCCAGCCCGGAGCCGTTGAGAGTGTGCACGTAGCGCGGCTTCGCCCCCGGGGCCGGCCTGTAGCGGATGTTCGCCCTCCTCGCCTGGAAGTCCTCAAAGTTGCTGCAAGAGGAGATCTCCCGGTAGCAGCCGGCGCTCGGCAGCCAGACCTCCAGGTCATAGGTCTTGGCCGCAGCGAAACCCAGATCCCCGGTGGAAAGCGCCACCACCCTATAGGCCAGGCCGAGCCTCTTCAGCACCTCTTCGGCATCAGCTGTCAGCTTCTCCAGCTCCTCGTAGGAGTCCTCTGGCTTCGTAAACTTGACGAGCTCCACCTTGTTGAACTGGTGCTGCCTGATGAGCCCGCGGGTGTCCCTCCCCGCCGCCCCGGCCTCTGCCCTGAAGCAGGCGGAGTAGGCCGTGAGGTAGATGGGGAGGGAATCGCCGGGGAGGATCTCCCCGCTGTAAAGGTTCGTCACCGGGACCTCGGCGGTCGGGATCAGGAAGAGGTCCTCGCGCTGGCAGAGGAAGAGGTCTTCCTCAAACTTGGGGAGCTGACCTGTGCCGGTCATCGTCGCCCTGTTGACAAGGAAGGGGGGGAACACCTCTGTGTAGCCATGCTCGCGAGTGTGGAGGTCGAGCATGAAGTTGATCAGGGCGCGCTCCAGCTTCGCCCCCCAACCCTTGAGGACGGTAAACCTGGCGCCGGCTATCTTGGCCGCTCTCTCGAAGTCGAGGATATCCAGCTTCTCGCCGATCTCCCAGTGCGGTCTCGGCTCGAAGTCGAAGGAAGGGGGCTCTCCCTCCACCCGCACAACCACGTTCGCCGATTCGTCAGGCCCAACGGGTACGGATGAGTGCGGGATGTTCGGGATGAGGAGCAGGGCGTTCTCGATCTTCTCCTCCAGCTCCGCAAGCTGGCGGTCGAGCTCCTTGCAGCGCCGGGATACCTCTTTGACCTCCTCTATGAGATCGGAGGCGTCCTGCTTCTGCGCCTTGCGGCGCCCCACCTCCTCAGAGAGGGTGTTCCTCCTGTTCTTCAGGCTCTCGCTCTCCACCAACAGCCTTCTGCGCTGCTCATCCCACGCCAAAAGCTGGTCAAGGTCAAACTCATAGCCGCGGCGGGCGAGCGCCTCCCTGACAACATCGGGTTTGCTCCGAATAAACTTCAGATCCAGCATCGTCTCTCACCCTTTCTTGATTGGTCACAGGGATACCGGCTTCACCCTGATGATCCCCGGCAGGCCGGAAACCTTCTTTAAAGTCGCCTCATCGACAGGGGAATCCACGCTCAAGACCATCAGCGCCTCTTCCCCAGGGGTACAGCGCCCCACCTGCATCATGGCGATGTTGATGTTGGCCTCCCCCAGAGCCGAGGCGAATGGCCCGATCACCCCCGGCCTGTCGATGTGGTCGACGAAGAGCATGTGTGGCGTCGGGACGATCTCCATGCGGTAGCGGTTCACCTTGACGATGCGCGGGCTGTTATCCCAGGAGAGCGTCCCGGCGTACTCCGCCTTGGTGCCGTTTCCGGAGACGCGCACCGTGATCAGGTCGACATAGCCGGAGTGATCCTCCTCGCTCTCTTCCTTGCGCTCCGTAAAGCGGATGCCGCGGTTCTCAGCCAGCCAAGCGGCGTTGACAAAGTTGACGTTGTCCCCTAAAACCGGAGCCAGGAGCCCCTTCAGGAGAGCCAGCGTCACTAGCTTGGTCTCCTTCGCGGCGATCCCGCCTGTGTAGACGACCTCCACCTGCTCCGCAGGCGCCTTCTCCAGCTGATAGTAGAGCTTCCCCAGCTGCTCCGCCAGGGTGAGGTAGGGCTTCAGATCCTTGATCTCCTCCGACGTGAGGACGCAGGGGATGTTCACGGTGTTGGCCACGATCTCCCCTCTGAGGACAGCGAGGACGTAGTTGGCGACATCGGTTCCGACCCTCTGCTGGGCCTCAAAGGTCGTGGCTCCGAGGTGCGGTGTCACCACCACGTTGTCGAACTCCAGCAGGGGGTTTCCGGTGCAAGGCTCCTTGGTGAAGACGTCGAGCCCAGCGCTGGCCACAATCCCCTCCCTCAGGGCCTTGGCCAGAGCCTCCTCGTCGATGATGCCGCCGCGGGCGCAGTTGATCACGCGCACCCCTCGCTTGGCGATCCGGAACTGCTCCTCGCCGATCATCCCGATCGTCTCCTCGGTCTTGGGGGTGTGCACCGTGATGATGTCTGCCTCGCGGACGAGGTCGTTGAGCGTCTCCTTGCGCTCAACCCCGAAGCGCTTGAAGCGCTCCAGCGGGATATATGGGTCATAGGCGATCACCCGCATCCCGAACGCCTTCATGCGCGTGGCCACGAGCGAACCGATCCTCCCGAGTCCGACGATCCCCAACGTCTTCCCGTAGAGCTCGGTACCCATGAACTCGTTGCGTCCCCACCCGCCGTTCTTGACCACCTGATGTGCCTGCGGGAGGTTCCTCGCCGATGCCAGCATAAGGGCGATCGTCTGCTCGCAGGCTGAGACGCTGTTGCTGTCAGGCGTGTTGACGACGACTACGCCGTAGCGTGTGGCGGCTTCGACGTCGATGTTGTCGACGCCGTTTCCCGCCCTGCCGACAACCTTGAGCCTCTTGCCGCGCCTCAACACCTCCTCAGTGACCAAGGGGACGCTGCGCACGATCAGGGCATCGTAGTTCTCGATGATCTCCTCAAGCTCCTCCTGGCTGATGCCGTACCTGATGTCGACATCAGCCTCCTTCCTGAGGATCTCTATCGCTTCGTCGACGATCTTGTCGCCTACCAAGATCCTCGGCCTCTCTCCCATCAATCATCCGCTCCTCCCTTCATGACGACCTCTTGGGCGGCTCTGACGCCAACCCCCAGCTCTACCTTAAAGCCGCAGCGGTTCAAGGCCATCTCCAGGGCTGCCAGCACCGCGATGATCTCCAACTCGCCGACATTACCCAGATGCCCGATCCTGAAGATCTTGTTGTCAAGGCTCTGCTGGCCGCCAGCCACGACGACGTTGAACTCGTTCAAAAGCACCTTGCGGATGGCGTTGGCCTCGATCCCTTCAGGAGCCAGAACAGCGGTGACGGCTGGAGATGCCACATCGTCAGCTGCCAGCGGCTTCAGCCCCATCGCCTTGATGCCTTGCCGCGTCATGTCCCTAAGGAGCCTGTGGCGCGCGAAGATATTTTCCAGGCCCTCCTCGCGCATCATCTCCAAGGCCTCTGCAAGGGCCTCGATCTGAGGTATGGCCGGGGTGAACGGAGTCTGCCCCTTCTCCCCAGACTTGCGGGCAGCCTCAATATCCCAGTAGAAGCAGGCGTTCTTGCACTTCTTCTTGGCCTCCCAGGCGCGCGGCCCCACAGCCATAAAGGAGAGCCCTGGCGGGATCATGAAGCTCTTCTGGGAGCCTGCGACGACGACATCGAGGTTCCAGGCATCTGTCTCCAGCTCCATCGCTCCCAATCCGCTGACTGAGTCGACGATGAACAGAGCCGGGTGATCCCCGACGGCCTCCCGCAGGGCCTTGAGGTCGTTGGTGACCCCTGTCGAGGTCTCGTTGTGGGTCACAAGGACAGCCTTGATCTCCTTCTTCTCGTCAGCCTTGATGCGCTCCGCGAGCGCATCGGGGTCAGCGGCAGTACCCCAGGTGAACTCCAGCTTCTCTACCTGGGCACCGAAGCGCTCTGCTATCGCAGCGAAGCGGTTGCCGAAGACTCCGATGGATACCACCAAGACCTTATCTCCAGGGGATATGAAATTGGCGACTGCCGCCTCCATAGCTCCTGTTCCTGAGGCCGTATAGATGATCACGTCGTTCTTTGTGCGGAAGACCTCTTTCAATCCCTCGGTCACTTCAGCATAAAGCGCCTTGAACTCGGGCCCCCTGTGGTTTATCGCCGGTTTCGCCATCGCCCGCAAGAGCCTCGGGGGCACAGGCGTCGGGCCAGGCAACATCAGGTACTGCCTTTTCTCCACGAGAGATTCCTCCTCACCCATAAAAAATTCAAAAACCTCCCATCCCTTTGGGACGAGAGGTTTGCTCCCGCGTTGCCACCCATCTTGATGCAGGGAAAAAGCAAGCATACCCCTGCATCCTCTCTCCTGGCCGCTAACGGGGCCACCCGTTCTCCTTAGCCGGCAAGGTGCCGTTTCCGGAGACAGCTTCGGGGGGGATTCAGGCAGTCCGCCTGCTGGCTTGCACCAGCCGCCAGCTCTCTGAAAGGCAAGAGCAGCCTTACTCTTCCCCGGCATCGCCGATTTGCCCTATTCTGGATGTTGGAAAATATATTAGCACAAAAGCCTCGCCCTTGCAAGCGCTATCTCGGCTCAGTAGGTATCAACCATCCTGAGGAAATAACGGTGCAGCCTCAAGTCATCGGTCAGCTCCGGGTGAAAGGTAGCCGCAAGGAGCCTACCCTGGCGGGCGAGCACTATGCCGCCCTTATAGCGGGCGAGCACCTCCGCCCCGCCCCAGACCTCCTCGATCAGCGGAGCCCTGATGAACACACCCCTGAAGGGTTCCTCGCCCAAAACGGGTATCTCCAGATCCGCCTCAAAGCTGTCCACCTGGCGGCCGTAAGCGTTGCGCCTCACCCTGATGTCCATCAGCTCGAGGAGCGGCTGCTCCCCCTCCGAAAGCTCCTTCGCCAGGAGAATAGCCCCGGCACAGGTGCCGAAGATGGGCATCCCGCTCCTCGCCATCTCCCGGATCGGCTCCATCAACCCATAGTCCTTCATCAGCTTCCCGATCGATGTGCTCTCACCGCCAGGGATAACCAGAGCGTCTATCCCTTCCAGTTCGGACGGCTTCCGGACCTCCGCAGCCTCGCAGCCGCACTTCTCAAAGGCCGCGGCATGCTCCCGGAATGCCCCCTGCATCGCCAATACCCCTATCCTCATCAGCATCCACTGTCCTTTCCCTTACCACCCTCGGGTCGCCAGGCGCTCCTCGGGTGAGATCGCAGATAGCTCTATGCCAGGCATGGCCTCGCCAAGGCCGCGGGAGACCTCCGCCAGTATTTTGGGATCGTTGTAATGGGTCACAGCCGCAACGATCGCCTTGGCTCTCGCAACAGGGTCCGACGACTTGAAGATCCCCGAACCAACAAAGACGCCGTCAGCACCCAGCTGCATCATCAGGGCTGCGTCGGCAGGCGTGGCGATCCCCCCAGCGGCAAAGTTCACCACAGGGAGACGCCCTGTCTCCGCAACCTCCTTGACGAGCTCGTACGGTGCACCCAGCTTCTTGGCAGCAGCCATAAGCTCCTCAGGGCGCAGGCTCTGCAGCCAGCGGATCTCCCCCATCACCGTGCGCATGTGCCGCACAGCCTCGACCACGTTCCCGGTGCCTGCCTCCCCTTTCGTCCGGATCATCGCCGCACCCTCGGCGATCCTCCTCAAGGCCTCTCCTAGGTCGCGGGCGCCGCAGACGAAGGGCACCTTGAACTGGTGCTTGTCGATGTGGTGGTGCTCGTCAGCCGGTGTCAGCACCTCGCTCTCGTCGATGTAGTCGACCCCCAAGGCCTCGAGGATCTGCGCCTCCACGAAGTGCCCGATGCGGACCTTGGCCATCACAGGTATCGAAACAGCGTCCATGATCCTCAGGATCACGTCGGGATCGGCCATCCGGGCTACCCCACCGGCTGCCCTGATGTCAGCCGGGACGCGCTCCAGGGCCATCACGGCGCAAGCCCCCGCCTCCTCGGCGATCTTCGCCTGCTCAGGGGTGGTGACGTCCATGATCACTCCCCCCTTGAGCATCTCAGCCAAACC
>JBNATO010000090.1:0-8516 GCA_049701555.1 Thermacetogeniaceae bacterium
CCCTAGAGAGGTTTATCCTCGGCAGGTGAGCTATTTGTTTTAAATCTGTTGGAGGAGCAAAAGATAAATCTGTGATGAGCAAAATATATTCGTAATGTGGTGATTTTGGGGATGAGCCTGGTTCTGGCTGTTGACCTCGGCGGTACAAAGATCTACTCTGCCCTTGTGAGCGAAGGGGGGGAGGTGATTAGACAGGATGTGCGCCCTACTGAGGCTTCCCTCGGCCAGCAGCGGGTTATTGCCAACATCCTGTCGAGCCTGAATGCGGTGGTACCCTCTGGTGCCCTTGGCGACGGCACCGTTCGAGCTCTAGGGGTAGGCGCACCAGGCCCTCTTGACCCCGTGAGGGGAGAGATCATCTTTGCGCCAAACCTGCAGTGGCGCAACGTAAACCTCAAGCAGATCCTCGAGGATGCCCTGGGTATCCCGGTTTTTCTAGAAAACGATGCGAATCTTGCTGCTCTTGGGGAACACCTCTATGGAGCGGGGCGCGGCCACGACCATATGGTTTTTCTGACGGTGAGCACTGGGGTGGGTGGCGGGCTGATCCTCAACGGCGAGATCTATTCTGGGGCTTACGGCGGCGCAGGAGAGGTTGGACACATCGTTGTGGCGCCGGAAGGGCCAGCCTGTTCCTGCGGGAACAGGGGTTGTCTGGAGGCTGTGGCCTCTGGAAGGGCGATCAGGAGGAGGGCAGCCGAACTGATCTCTGCCGGGGGCGGCAAAAAGATCCTGGAGTTGGCGGGAGGAGACCCTTCAGCTGTGGACGCTCCCCTTGTGACCCAGGCGGCGCAGGACGGCGACCTTGAGGCGATAAGCATCCTGGAGTCAGCTGGGCGCTATTTGGGGATGGCGATCGCCAGCATCTGCACTCTCCTCAACCCGTCCCTGTTTGTGATCGGCGGAGGCGTGGCGCGCGGAGCGGGGACGCTCCTCTTGAGGCCGGCAGAAGAGGAGGCGAAGCGGCGCGTTCTGCCTGCTTTCAGGGAGACGCTGCGGATCGTGCCTGCGGCCTTGCTGGGGAGGGCGGGAATTTTGGGAGCGGCAGCATATGCCAGGATGAAATTGGGAGAGAGGCCTTGACGGCATCCTCTCTCTTAAAAGAAAGGAGATGATCAAGGATGAACTGGGAAATGGAGAGAGTTTTGGATGAGAAGAGCATCCTCCAGGATAGGGACCCTGATGGGATGCTGGAGACTTTGGCTGGTCTTCCTGAACAGTGCGAGGAGGCCCTGCTGCTTGGAGATAAGGCTCCGCTGCCTTCTCTGAGAGAGCCGCGCCAAGTGGTTATGGGGGGGTTGGGGGGTTCCGCCATAGGGGGGGACCTCGTGCGTGTTCTTGTGGCCAGGGAGGCAAGGGTTCCTGTAGTGGTTATTCGTGACTACCTTTTGCCAGGTTTTGTAGATGGGAACACGCTGGTCTTTTTGACGAGTTATTCAGGCAACACCGAAGAGACGCTGAGCGCTTACAGGGATGCAGGGAGCAAAGGGGCAGAGCGCTTTGTCCTGACGACAGGAGGGGCGTTGGCTGAATATGCCCAGAGGGACGGAGTCCCCTGGATCAGGGTGCCGCTGGGTCTGCCGCCGCGCTCGGCGGTCGGTTATCTCTCCTTGCCTGTGCTCAAGGTGCTTTCTCGTTTGGGTATCATCTCCTTTGACAGAAGGGATGAAAGGGAGTTGGTTGAAACCCTGCGAGAAATGAGGAAGCAGCTGGGCCCCTGGAATCCGTGCCAAAAAAACCCGGCAAAGGCTTTGGCGCTCTCCCTTTACGGCAAGATACCGGTCGTATATGGAACAGCTCAGGTCACCGAGGCTGCCGCTGTGCGCTGGAAGGGGCAGATCAACGAGAACGCCAAGGCCCTTGCTTATTACAACATCCTCCCCGAGATGAACCATAACGAGATTGTAGGCTTTGAGGCTCCGGGGGAGCTTTTGGGATCGCTGGCTGTCATCTTTCTGCGCGACAAGGCTGACCATCCTCGAGTGCAGGCGCGCATCGAGATCACGAAGAGCCTTCTCAAGGGGAAGGTTGCCGAAATCAGAGAGTATTGGGGGGAGGGGGAGAGCCTCCTTTCGAGGCTTTTTTCGCTGATCTGCCTTGGCGACTATACCAGCGTTTACCTTGCCCTTCTTTACGGGATAAATCCTAAGCCTGTGGCAGTGATCGATCGCCTGAAAAGGGAACTCAAAGGAATGGCCGGTGATGCCTGAGGTTGATGACCTCCTCTGTTGGCTATGGGCATAAGAAAGGAGACATGTTAAACTGTCTTTAGAGGCCTAAGGAAGGGGAGGGGAGCGATGGAGGAGGCCGGAGATATCCGCTTGGTGATTGTAACTGGACTCTCAGGAGCCGGAAAGACGCAGGCTATAAGGTGTCTTGAGGACATGGGCTTTTTTTGTGTTGACAACCTTCCGGCGATGCTGATCCCCAAGATCACGGAGCTCTGCAGGCAGTCGGGAGGGAAGGTGAGGCGCGTCGCTCTGGTGATCGATGTCCGGGGGCTTTTCTTCGATTCTTTGATCGAGGAGTTGAAGAAGCTGAGCAGGCAGGGGATCAAATACGAGATCCTCTTCCTGGAGGCCTCCGATGACGTCCTTGTGCGCCGCTTTAAGGAGACGCGCAGGCAGCATCCCCTTGGCGAGAAGGGAACGATCCTCCAGGCCATTCAGCTGGAGAGGGTGCGGCTTCAAGAGCTGCGCGGTTTGGCCAATATCATCATAGATACCTCAGAGATGACCCCGCGAGTTTTGAAGGAGAACCTCTATCGCTTGTTCATGGATAATGAAGAGGATCAACCGATCACCATCAGCATCCTCTCTTTTGGTTACAAGTACGGCATCCCCCTCGATGCTGACCTGGTGATCGATGTGCGCTTTCTCCCCAATCCCAATTATGTGGATGAATTGAAGCACCTGACCGGGCGAGACCGGGCTGTTTCCCGGTACGTTTTTTCATTTCCTGTCACAAGGAGCTTTATGCGGCGTTTTGTCAGCCTTGTCCAATTCTTGATACCTAATTATGTTAAAGAAGGGAAAACGCACCTGGTCATTGCTGTTGGCTGCACGGGGGGCCAACACAGGTCGGTGGCCATCGCCGAGAGACTGGGGGAAATTCTCGGGCGCAGCTACAGGGTTCAGGTCCACCACAGGGACCTCCCAGGGGTGAGGGCGGTGAAACCGGCGTGAATTACCGAAAAGCTGCTGGTTTTGTGCGCCAAGTCTTCAGGCGCTACTTCCTGCGCCGCGGACCCCGCATCGTCGCTCTCGGAGGGGGGACAGGGCTCCCTGTCCTGCTGCGGGGGATCAAAGAGTATACAGACAACATCACGGCGATCGTGACAGTAGCTGATGATGGCGGGAGTTCAGGGAGGCTGCGGGGGGAATTCGGCATCCTGCCTCCGGGCGATATACGCAACTGCCTGATCGCCCTGGCTGAGAGAGAGACTCTGATGGATAGGCTATTCCGGTACCGCTTCGGGCAGGGAAAAGAGTTGGCAGGCCACAGCCTCGGCAATCTGCTGATCGCTGCTCTGGTGGACATCGCTGGAGACTTTCAGACAGCAATCAAGGAAGCGAGCAAGGTCCTCAAGGTGCGCGGGCAGGTGCTCCCATCTACGCTGAAGCAGGTTGTGCTCCATGCCGAGCTTGAGGATGGGACGCTGATCACCGGTGAAAGCAATATCTCTCGTGCACATGCGCCGATCAAAAGGGTTTTTCTCACTCCTGAGGATTGCCCTGCGGTGCCGGAGGCGATCGAGGCGATCATGCAGGCGGACTTGATCCTGCTTGGGCCCGGCAGCCTCTATACCAGCGTGATTCCAAATCTTCTTGTGAAGGATATCGCTGCTGCTCTGAAGAGGTCGCAGGCGCTGAAGTGCTATATCTGCAATTGCATGACACAGCCTGGGGAGACGACAGGATACACCGCTTCCCAGCATCTGCGAGCCATTTATGAGCACGTGGGTTACGGGTGGATAGATTTTTGCCTTGTCAATACTCAGGGGATCTCGCCTGAGAAGAGAGAAAAATACGCCAGAGAGGGCGCTGCCCCGGTGATCGTGGATATTCCAGAACTCGTCAAACTGGGGGTGAGCCTGATGGCTGCAGACCTCTTGGAAGAGAATGAGTTGGTGCGTCATGATCCCCAGAAGCTGGCCAGAGCAGTGATGAGCCTTGTGGGAAAAGGATGAAGGAGAATGTCGTTCGCTGAGCAGGTGAAGAATGAGATCGCCCAAATCATGCCGGAGCGCAGATGCTGCCTCGTAGCTGAGCTGGCGGCTTTGGCTCGTGTCTCCGGCAGCCTCCAGTTTGGAACGCGCCCCACAGCCCTTTTGGTGGCAGCGCCTAAGGCGGTGATCGCCAGGAAGATCTTTAAGCTCACGAGGCGTTTGGGGTGGCAGGCGACCGTCACTCTGCGCCATTACAACCGCCCCAGGAGATACCGCCTATTTGTCGTAGAGATCCCAGTCGAGCAGGATGGTGTCTCTGTTCTGCAGGAGCTCGGTCTCTTCGACAGGAGAAATAGGATGAAAGAGCACCTCGATTCCAGGATCCTGGACAGGGTGTGTTGCCGCCGCGCTTTTTTAAGAGGCTGCTTCTTGGGGAGCGGCTTTATCAGCGATCCCGAGCACTCTTATCAGCTGGAGTTTCGGCTGAGCACCGAAGAGGCAGCCCATGAGGTCAGCACAACCCTCTTCCGCTTCGGCTTGACGCCCGGTTTGAGGGAGCACAATGGGCGGCAAGTGGTTTACCTCAAAGAGGCTGAGCAGATCGGGGAGTTTTTGAAGGTCGTTGGCGCTGTGAGGGGTGTTCTCGATTTCGAGAACAGCCGGATTCTGAAGGAGATGCGCAACAGGGTGAACAGGCTGGTCAACTGTGAAACAGCCAATCTCAAAAAAGCTGTGGATACAGGCCTTAAGCAGGCGGAGATGATCAGAGAGATCGATGAAAAAATAGGGCTCGCCTCTCTGCCTCCCAGGCTGCGTGAACTGGCTGAACTCCGGCTCCGTCACCCTGAGGCGAGTCTTGTGGAACTTGGGAGGTTGCTTGCTAAGCCTGTGGGGAAGTCGGGGATCAACCACCGCATGCGTGAATTGAGGCGTATTGCCGAGGCGATAAGAAACAGAGAAGATTGAGGTGGGATCGGTTATGCTCTGGAAGCTGATCCGGAGGTATTTCATCACAGGGATCTTTGTCCTTTTGCCGCTTATCATCACTGCCTACATCCTGGTGTTTGTGTTCCAGCTGGTCGATGGAATCCTGCGAAATCTCATCGTCTACTGCATAGGCCGCCCTGTCCCGGGATTGGGCTTCCTGATCATGCTTTTCCTTGTCTTTATTGCGGGAATTTTTGGAACAAATGTTGTGGGGAAGAAGCTGCTCGCCTTCGGGGAGGAGATTCTGCGGCGGATCCCTGTTGTCAAAAGCATATATACGACTGCCAAACAGGTTATGGAAGCCCTGACGATGCACAGGCAGGGAGCTTTCAAGCAGGTGGTTCTGGTAGAATATCCACGGCGAGATGCTTATTCTATCGGATTCGTCACGGGAAAGGCGCCGGCTGAAGTGAGGGAAAAAGTCGGCGATGACCTGCTAAACGTGTTTATCCCTGTTTCCCCTCCTACACAAGGCTCTTTGGTGATGGTGCCTCGCAGAGATGTGCGCTTTCTCGAAATGGGTGTGGAGGAGGGTTTGAAGCTGCTCATCTCAGGCGGTATCGTCACCCCTTCTTCTCATAAAGAAGCGACGGAGCCCTATGATGACATCCCTGTATATCGGCGCAGATCTTCCCAGCACGGATGAGGAGGAATCTTGCGAAATCGGTCGAATTTTTGATCTTGAGGGATTGAGGGAGGGGGCTTATCGATGCATTTGGGTTATAGCTTGAACATTGAACAGACCCAAAAGCTGATCATGACTCCGGAGTTGCGGCAGGCGATCACCGTCCTTCAACTGCCTGCAGCGGAGCTTGTGCAGTATATTGAAAATGCGATGCTGGAAAATCCTCTTCTTGAGGTCCCAGAGGATTCAGATGGGGAAGAAGGCGAGGTATCTTTTGAGGTCAGGCATGAGGATTTCACGAGCGACTGGTGCGACTACCTCTCAGAGTGCGGGCAATTTGACAGAAGCCTGGACAGGGAATGGGCAGAAGAGGACGACAGGGAGCGCAACAATTTTGAACGCTTTGTTGCTCAAGCGCCCACTCTCCATGAATATTTGACTTACAGCTCCATCTCGCGGTTTCTGACCCAAGCCTTCGCGAGATAGGTGAATTTCTTATCGGGAACATCAACGATCAGGGTTACCTCCAGATCAGCCTGGAGGATGCCCAGAGAATGTGCGGCTATCCGCTGCCGGCCATTGAGAATGTGTTGCGCATCATTCAGTCATTCGATCCTCCAGGGGTAGGAGGGCGTGACCTCGCCGAGTGCTTGCTGATCCAGCTGGATCAGCGCGGTCAGAGGACGCCGCTGGTCGAGAAATTGGTGCGCTTTTTCCTGCACGACCTCGCTCATGGAAGATTGCAGAAGATAGCGAACGCTCTCGGCGTGACGCTCCAAGAGGTGCAGGCTCTGGCTGATCTGATCAAGTCTCTGGATCCGAAGCCGGGACGCAACTTCTCCCGACCGGGAGATACGCGCTATATCATCCCTGACGTCGTGGTAGAGAAGGTAGGGGATGATTACGTTGTGATCGTCAATGACGTCTGTGTGCCCCGGTTGGTCATCAACAAAACCTATCAAACGCTGTTGAAGCAAAAGGGGAGCTGCGATCCAGCGACGGCCCAGTTCATCGAGAATAAATTGAAATCAGCGATTTGGCTGATTCGCAGCATCGAGCAGAGGCGCCTGACCCTCCACCGCGTTGTCCAGTGCATTGTGGAGAACCAGAGGGATTTCTTGGAGCGCGGCGTCAAATACCTTAAGCCTCTTACACTGAAGCAGATCGCCGGTGTGGCAGGGCTTCATGAATCGACTGTCAGCAGGACTATCGCCAATAAGTATATCCAGACTCCCCAGGGTGTCTTCGAGCTGAAGTTTTTCTTCAGCAGCGGTGTGGCAGGCGCCCAGGATGGGGAGATGTTCTCTGCGGAGAGCATCAAGCGCTTGCTGAAAGAGCTGATCGAAAACGAGGATAGCTGTAACCCGTTGAGCGATCAGCAGTTGTGTGAACTGCTGCAGGCGAGAGGGATCAATATCGCGAGAAGAACTGTGGCGAAATACAGGCAGGAGCTCGGGATCCCTCCTGTAAGACAGCGAAAACGGTTTACGTAGAGGATAAGAAGGCTTGATCTCGACGATATAAAGGCCATTTATGGCCTTTTTTTATTTTCTGCTTTGTTTTCTGTGCTCGTGGGCTTCTGCCATTGGATTGCATTTCCAGCGAAATGTTATATAATTTTAGTTGTAATGTTATATATTAATTGGCGGAATTTCACAATTAGATGATGTCATTTTTGGCGAATAAAGGTTAGATGTATCTGTGGCGACGGGAGAGATGGGGTAAGGAGCGATGCCTTATAGAAGTGGTTAGTTTTTTACATACTAACTGTGAGGTGTCTTTACATTAAAAATAATTAGCGAGGGTAAAGGAGGTTGGAAAATGGCTGTCAAGGTAGGGATTAATGGTTTTGGGAGAATCGGGAGGCTCGTTCTGAGAGCAGCGCTGGAGAAGCCAGAACTCCTTGAGGTAGTGGCGATCAACGACCTCACGGATCCTGAGACGAATGCCCATCTCTTCAAGTACGATTCCGTTCATGGGCGCTTCAACGGCACGGTGGAGGCCACCGATGACGCCATTATTGTCAACGGAAAGAAGATCAAGGTATTGTCAGAGAAGGAACCCGCCAACCTGCCATGGAAGGATCTAGGGGTCAGCATCGTGATCGAGGCAACCGGAAAGTTTACCGAAGCGGACAAAGCTGCGGCCCACCTAAAGGCAGGAGCGAAGAAGGTGATCATCACCGCCCCAGCCAAGAACGAGGATATCACCATTGTGATGGGCGTCAACGAGGACAAGTATGACCCCGCCAACCATCATATCATCTCCAATGCATCCTGCACGACCAACTGCCTGGCACCCGTTGTGAAAGTCTTGCATGAGAACTTCGGCGTCAAACGCGGACTGATGACCACGACTCACGCTTATACGAATGACCAGAGGGTTCTCGACCTTGCCCACAAGGATCTCCGCAGGGCGCGTGCTGCGGCACTGTCGATGATCCCGACTACAACCGGTGCGGCCAAGGCGGTTGCTCTTGTGCTGCCTGAGTTAGCCGGGAAGCTGACTGGGATTGCTATCAGGGTGCCCACGCCGAATGTCTCGCTTGTCGATTTCGTCTGTGAGGTTGAAAAGCCCACTACGGTGGAGGCTGTCAACAAAGCATTCAAGGAAGCCGCGGAGGGCCCGCTGAAGGGGATCCTGGCCTACAACGATGAGCCTCTTGTTTCTAAAGATTTCAACGGCGATCCTCACTCCTCTATCTTCGATGCCACCTGCACGATGGTCATGGATGAC
>JBNATO010000091.1:0-8433 GCA_049701555.1 Thermacetogeniaceae bacterium
GCGGCTGGCGCTAAAAAAAGCCACTTGGTGGCTTTGGCGCTGTTGGGAGTGGCCTTGGTATTGTTGGCGGCGATTGTAGAACCCTACCGTATGGAGCGCTTGACCGCCTTTCTAAACCCGTGGGCTGACCCGTTGGATACGGGCTTTCAGACCATTCAGTCGCTGTATGCGGTTGGTTCTGGCGGTTTGTTAGGTGTAGGGTTAGGTGAAGGAAGACAGAAATTCTTGTATCTGCCTGAGCAGCACACTGATTTTATTTTTGCAGTCTTGTGCGAGGAACTCGGCTTTATTGGGGCATCGTTTGTACTCCTGTTGTTCTTTGTTTTTATGTGGCGGGGGCTCAAGATTGCTCTAAAGGCTCCTGACAATTTTGGAGCCTTGCTGGCAGTTGGCATTACAGGAATGGTGATCATTCAAGCGATTATCAACATCGGAGTGGTTACTGGTTGTTTACCTGTTACAGGAATTACCCTTCCTTTCATCAGCTATGGGGGTTCCTCGTTAACGTTAAACCTATTAGGGATAGGCATTCTCTTGAATGTCTCTAGCTACGTGAGAGAGTAGGGGTTTGCGTATGCGCTTGCTGATAACAGGCGGTGGCACTGGAGGGCACCTTTATCCAGCTCTGGCTGTAGCCGATCTGGTAAAAGAAAAGGATCCTACGGCAGAGATTTTGTTCGTGGGGACTAAGGATGGCTTGGAGAGCCAGGTAGTTCCTAAAAGAGGATATTCCTTTAGGGAGATTTCTGCGGTGAAATGGCCGCGGAAGCTTAATCTTCAGATGTTCAGTGTGTTAAAATCTCTGTTAAAAGGCTATCGCCAAGGTTTGGGGATCGTAAGGGAGTTCTCTCCCGACGCTGTTTTTGCTACAGGAGGCTATGTCTCTGTTCCGCTTGTCCTAGCTGCAGCCAGACGGGGTATTCCTGTGTATCTGCATGAGCAGAACATAATACCTGGACTCGCCAATAAGCTTTTGTCTCGATGGGCAACAGCGGTGTTCGTTACTTTTCCAATGGATAAGCGGGTTTTTCCCAGGTATGTAAAAGTGGTATATTCTGGTCTGCCGGTTAGGAAAGAAATACTTCTGGCAAAAAGAGAGGTCGGCCTTCGCTTTTTTGGTTTAAAACCGGATTTACCTACTGTTCTTGTTACAGGGGGAAGCAGAGGAGCGCGAACAATAAATCAGGTGATGGCTAAAGTCTATTCGTTGATCCAGAGAGACGAGGGTTTTCCAAGGCTTCAGATTATTCACATCAGTGGGAAGTCGGAGTATCATAACTTGTGTAAACAATTGGTAACTCAGGGAATAAAAGAAGATAAAATCGGAAGACTAATAGTCAAACCTTATCTAGAAGAGATGGAGTATGGTTTGGCTGTCGCGGACCTGATCATCTGCCGCGCAGGGGCTGCTACTTTGGCAGAGATAACAGCGCGAGGCATCCCTGCTATTTTGATCCCATACCCATATGCGGCTGGGAATCACCAATATTACAATGCCTTGTTGCTAGCTAAAGAAAAGGCGGCGTTCTTGATCACGGAGGAGGAACTCACGCCTCAGCGGCTATATGACACGATTCGCGAAGTTGTTCTCAATGAAGAGTTGCGCCGGCAGATGAGCTGCAGGATCCGCCGGTTTGGGCGTCCAGAAGCTGGAGAAATAATTGTGAGGGAATTGATGAAAGTTGGAAAGACTACCCTGTAACCTCTTGTTCAGGGTCTTCATAGACTGTTTGTGTAGCAATTTAGGAAGAGGGGAGTAAGGACGAGGGAGGAGATGCGAGGCGTGTTTGGAGAGTGGTACCACCTGATCGGCATCGGTGGCGCTGGCATGAGTGCTCTCGCCAAAATCTTGATGGATATGGGCATAAAGGTAAGTGGCTCTGATCTGGTGGCTTCGCCTAAGCTGGAGAAGTTAAAGAAGCAGGGAGCGCACATTTGTATTGGGCATTCAGCTGAAAATATTCAGCCTGGGGTAGACCATGTTGTGGTTTCTTCTGCTATCCCTCCCTCGAATGTGGAGGTGGTTGCTGCTCGCCAAAAGGGATTACCGGTGATCACCAGAGGGGATCTTCTAGCCCGGCTTATGAACAGTTGCAAAGGGATAGCTATCGTCGGTGCTCATGGGAAGACTACTACCACTTCGATGATTTCGCTTGTGCTGGTCGCTAACGGTTTTGACCCAACCTGCGTAATAGGCGGTGAGGTCTCCGACATCGGAGGAAACGCCAGGCTGGGAAAAGGGGAGTATATGATCGCGGAAGCTGATGAAAGCGATGGTTCTTTTTTGAAACTCTCTCCCTATGCTGCTGTTATTACTAATATAGACAATGATCACCTCGATTATTACAAAAACACAGAAGAGATCGTCAGCGCTTTTCAGAATTTTTTGCATCGCGTCAACAATGATGGTTTTGCTGTCCTCTGCACAGATAACAGGTTTGTGCGAGAGTTGTATGTAACCCATGCTGAAGCGATCACTTATGGTTTGGAAGGAAGTCCTGACTATAAGGCTGTGGTAATCGCTGAAAAAGGATTTGCAGTAGAGGCTGATATATTTGAGAGGCAAAACCTCTTGGGGAGGTTGTATCTCGCTGTTCCTGGTGTGCACAACGTGCAGAATGCCTTGGCTGCTGTTGCGGTAGGCAGACGGTTAGGGCTTAGTTTTGACCAGATAGCGGATGCGCTGAGGACCTTTCGGGGCGCTCATAGGCGTTTTCAGGTCTTAGCTCAGTATGATGGTATCAAGGTGATAGACGATTATGCCCACCATCCAACAGAGATCAGAGCTGTTTTGAACGCTGCTAGGAGCCTAAAGAGCAGTCGCACGATCGCTGTGTTTCAGCCGCATCGCTATACTCGCACATTGTTTTTGAAGGATGATTTCGGAAGCGCTTTTTCGGGGTGTGATCTGGTCATAGTTACAGACATCTATTCTGCGGGAGAGCGTTCTATCGATGGAGTTACATCGGAGCTGATCGTGCGCGCCATCCGCCAAAACGGTCAGAATGTCCTCTACATCGGGAACCTCGATGATGTTGTGGATTTTTTGAGCCGTGAGATGAAGTCAGGCGATTTAATTTTGACGATAGGGGCGGGGAATGTATGTGTTGTTGGACAGAAACTGGCAGAAATCCTATCCCCGCGAGCGAGACAATGAACTGGAAAATGCTTGCAGATGAGCTTGGGCAGCAGATAAAGGGTAAGGTGATTGCCCTTGCTCCGATGCGTGATTACACTACGTGGGCTATCGGAGGCCCAGCAGATCTTCTGTGTATCCCACAAACTGAAGAAGATGTGGTTGCGGCGCTGAAATTTGCCGAGGCTTACGCTCTTCCGATTACTGTCATCGGCAATGGCTCTAACCTCCTGGTTCGCGACGGGGGGATCAGAGGCCTTGTCATAAGAATTGCGGGTGGCCTTAATTCGGTTCATGTAGAGGGGACACGGATCGTTGCAGGAGCAGGAATGCTTCTTCCATCTTTATCTAGAATTGCACTCAGGGCTGGTTTGAGCGGGTTGGAGTTCGCGGCAGATATACCTGCTTCTCTAGGAGGAGCGGTTGTGATGAATGCTGGCGCTTTCGGACAGTGCATGGGCAACGTTGTGGTTGAGGTGGAGGCAATCGGTTACGATGGGAGCCGAAGAATTCTCTCTGGTTCCGACCTTCACTTTGATTACCGTACTTCTTCCTTAAAAGAACAAGAGCTTATCGTTTTGAAGGCTGTTCTTGAATTGATTCCCGAAGCTCCATTAGCAATAGCCATGAAGATGAAGAGCAATCTTTCCTATCGGAGGAGAACTCAGCCTCTCCATATGCCCAGCGCAGGGTGTGTGTTTCGGAACCCACCTGGGCACTTTGCGGCTAAGCTGATTGAATTGGCTGGTTTGAAAGGAGCACGCATTGGAGACGCTGAAGTTTCGCTTAAACATGCCAATTTCATAGTAAATCGCGGGAATGCTAGTGCTCGTCAGGTGCTCGCTTTGATCGAGTTGATCAGAGACCAAGTCAGGTGTCGTTTTGGGATTGATTTAGTACCTGAAATCCGGGTGGTGGGGGAGGAAAGGTGATTTTGTTTTGGAAAGGTTGGTCATCAGAGGCGGTTTCAGATTAGAGGGAAGTGTGGCGATCAGCGGAGCCAAGAACGCAATTCTTCCGATTCTCGCCTCATGTCTCTTGAGCGATACCACGGTGGTGATCGAGGGAGTTCCGCAGCTCGACGATGTAAAAACGATGCAGGAAGTGCTGCTGTCTCTCGGTGCCAAGGTCAAGTGGGTTGGCGATGTTATGGAAATCGACCCTTCGAGCATCACCTCTACTGAGGTCCCGCCATATTTGATGCGCAAGATGAGAGCGTCAAACCTGGTCATGGGAGCTCTACTTGGCCGCTGCGGCAAGGTGCGGGCCTCGTACCCTGGTGGATGTACTATCGGCTCCAGACCTATGGACCTCCATCTAAAGGGTTTTGCTGCTCTGGGCGCGGCTGTGAAAGAGGAACATGGCTTTATAGAGGTGGAGGCCAAGAAATTAACTGGAGCAGATATCCATCTCGACTTTCCCAGCGTAGGTGCGACGGAAAATATCATGATGGCAGCTGTTCTGGCTGAAGGCACGACGATCATCAGAAACGCTGCTCGTGAGCCTGAGATCGTCGATCTCCAGAACTTTTTGAACAGGCTTGGGGCAGAGATTAAGGGGGCTGGCCTGAGTACCATCCAGATCAACGGGGTTTCCAGAATTGGCAGAGAGATTGCCTACCGTGTGATACCAGACCGGATTGAGACGGGCACGTATATGGTCGCTGCTGCCATCACCAGAGGAGAGGTTGAGATAACTAACGTCATTCCTGAGCATGTAGAACCGGTGACAGCAAAGCTTCGTGAGGCAGGTGTTCGGGTGTGGGATGAAGATGACAGGATCATCGTCAAAGGCGTAGATAGATGGAATGCCCTGGATATCCGCACCCTTCCTTATCCTGGTTTTCCTACAGATATGCAGCCGCAGTTTATGGTTTTCCTCTGTCTTGCTGATGGAACGAGCATTATAACTGAAAATATTTTTGAGAACCGTTTCCAGCATGTCGGAGAACTGAGGAGAATGGGAGCCAATATCAGGGTGGAAGGGCGCAGTGCTGTTATCCATGGTGTACCTAAACTCACCGGGGCTCTTGTGGAGGCAACCGACTTGCGGGCAGGAGCAGCCCTCGTTTTAGGAGGGTTAGCGGCTGAGAACACTACTGTTGTTGAAGGTGTTGGGCATATAAAGAGGGGTTATGAAAAGCTTGAAGAGAAGCTGAGGGAACTTGGTGCCAAGATTCACAGCGAATAGGCAGTTGCCTCTATTTTTTGTTCAGGAGTAGACAAGCTTTGAAAATGGGTGGATATAAGAAAAAGAGGAGACGAGCACATAAAAAACTGGATATTAGAGTTTTTGCGAGGTCTATGAGGCCGTTTTTTGTGTTATTCCTTGTCGTTTTGGCGTTGTACTACTTCAGCCAATCACCCCTTTTCGCTGTTCAGAGGATCGAAGTCGAGGGGTTGCAGCGCCTTACACGCTCTGAGTTGATTCAGGAGAGCGGCCTGAGCAAAGGGCAAAACATTTTTAGGATCGATACAAACCAAGTGAAAAAGCGTCTCCAAAAAGACCCCTTGATTGAGCAGGTGGCTGTAAAGCGGTTTTTGCCACATACAGTCATCATCAGAATTAAAGAACGCCAACCCCGCGCCCTTTTTTTGGCAGGCAGCACCCTCTTGGTGATCGATGCTAACGGCTACTGTTTAGACCGCGTCTCCGCGGGGAGGTCCTATGATCTTCCTGTGATCACGGGGTTGAAACCTAGTTCGAAAGAACTCGGAGAAAAGGTGAGTTCAAGCGAGGATATGAGGTTGCTCTTAGCTGTTTTAACGCCAGAATTGCAGAGTTTCTTTTCGGAGTTCAACCTTTCAGAGAGGCACAGGATTATCGCCTATAGCCGTGAGGGTATACCTATTCTCTTGGGCAGCAGCGAAGATCTCGAAAAGAAGATCGAGGTTGCAATATCTTTGCTCAAGAGCATTACCAGTCTGCCGCCAGTGGAGTATATAGATGTCAGGGCTGTGAATGCGCCTGCTGTTAAATATCGTAATAATGTTGGTGGAACAGGCAGAGAAAAATTGTATAATACTGATAAGACTTAAAGGGAATTTCTAATTTACGTTGAATTTCTCTTCTTAAGGAAGTAACCGGAGGTGCCGCGGTGGCGCGTTCGAACACCATTGTCGGACTTGATGTGGGAACGACTAAAGTGACTGCTATGGTCGGCGAGGTCGGTGCTGACGGACAGCTGCAGATATATGGCTTCGGCGTCGCTCCCTCTTACGGGATACGAAAGGGTAGCGTGATCGATATCGAAAAAACTGTGAAGTCTATAGAAGAAGCAGTTGAAAAGGCTGAGCAGATGAGCGGTCGCCCCATCGAGGGTGGATATGTGGGGATCACTGGGACTACGATTTCTTCTCTTAACAACCGCGGAGTTGTTGCGGTCGCTAATCCTGATCAGGAGATCACCCAGGAGGATGTGGATAGGGTACTGCAGGCAGCCCGGGTAATCGCTTTGCCTCATGACCGGCGCATTATTCACGTTATTCCGCGCCAGTTTATCATCGATGGTAACGACAACATCCTTTATCCTGTAGGGATGATGGGCTCCCGCTTGGAAGTGGAAACTCATATAGTCACGATCGCGAATGCTGCTGTTCAGAACTTGTTGAAATGTTGCGAGCGTGCAGGTTTTCAAGTTCAGGAGCTGGTGTTGAACGCTTATGCATCTGGAGAGGCGGTGCTCTATCCCGCGGAGAAGGAGTTGGGAGTTGTTCTGGTGGACATTGGAGGTGGTACCACTGATATTGCGATCTTTGAGCAAGGAACACTTTGGTTTACCTCTGTATTGCCAATAGGCGGAGATTACATAACCAGCGACTTAGCTGTAGGATTGCGCACGCCATTGACTCAGGCAGAGAGGATCAAGAAGGAATTTGGCTGTACGCTTCCGGCTTTGACCTCCGACAGCGAGATGGTAGAAGTAACCAGCGTTGGGGGAAAGAGCAGCTTTCGGGTTCCTAAAAAAACGATAGCTAGTATTATTCAGCCGCGTGTCCAAGAAATACTCGCTTTGATCAAGAACAAAATCGAGAGTTCAGGTTACCGGGGGTTGCTTCCAGGGGGCGTAGTCCTGACAGGAGGAACTGCACTAACTGATGGGATTGTGGAGTTGGCGTCGGAGGAGCTTCAAAGACCTGTTAGGATAGGTTATCCTGAGGCTGTAGGGGGATTAGCTGATGTGATCCATAGTCCTGAGTTTGCTACAAGTGTAGGTTTGCTTTTATACGGTTCGAAACGCCTCAAATCTATGGAGGAGGAAGAGGATGGCTTGTCCTTGAAGGAATTAGCCAAAAAGATAAAGAAATGGTTTAAAGATCTCTTTTAAGAGAAGGAGAAGAGAGGGATTAGTGGGGAGATGTTAGAATTGGAGCTTGATGTCAATCAGTTTGCTGATATTAAGGTTATCGGTGTTGGTGGCGGAGGAAACAATGCTGTCAACAGGATGATTCAGGCTGGGCTGAAAGGTGTCCATTTTATCGCTGTCAACACTGATGCCCAGGCTCTGAATCTGTCTCTCGCAGAACACAAGATACAGATAGGAGCTAAGCTTACAAAGGGATTGGGCGCAGGTGCCGATCCCGAAATCGGCAAAAAAGCTGCAGAAGAAAGCAGAGAAGAGCTGATGCAGGCTTTGCGCGGCGCAGATATGGTATTTGTGACAGCTGGGATGGGTGGCGGGACAGGTACCGGAGGAGCACCTGTTGTCGCGGAGGTTGCAAAAGAGGTTGGGGCTTTGACAGTTGGTGTTGTAACGCGTCCCTTTACTTTTGAAGGAAGAAGGAGAGCTAGTCAAGCGGAGAGGGGGATTCAGGAGCTAAAGTCGAAAGTCGATACTTTGATCACTATTCCTAATGATCGTCTGCTCCAAGTTGTAGACAGGAATACTTCTATAAACGATGCCTTTCGCATTGCAGATGATGTTTTGAGACAAGGGGTTCAAGGCATCTCTGATCTCATCGCTGTCCCCGGTTTGATCAACCTAGATTTTGCTGATGTCAAGACGATCATGAGTGAAACCGGTTCGGCTCTGATGGGTATAGGAAGTGCAAGAGGAGAGAATAGAGCAGCAGAAGCGGCGCGGATGGCGATTTCGAGCCCGCTTTTGGAGACATCCATTGAAGGAGCAAAAGGGGTTTTGCTGAACATCACTGGAGGGCCGGACCTGAGCTTGTTCGAAGTAAATGAAGCAGCTGAGATCATATCTCAAGCCGCCGATCCTGATGCAAATATCATCTTTGGTGCAGTGATCGATGAGAATCTTAAGGATGAAGTAAGGGTGACTGTTATTGCTACGG
>JBNATO010000092.1:0-8130 GCA_049701555.1 Thermacetogeniaceae bacterium
CTACCTTGCAGCATATAACCCACAAAAGCAATCATGAGCAAGCTCTCCCATTCTTTGCCGACTTGGTCTTCTGAAATATCCGGAAGAGCCGACCGATAGTTCAAAAACTGATAGTTCAAAATAAAAAATTCTATATTTAAAGGTCGTCCCACTTCTCTTCGCTGGTCAGGCTAGTTAAGTAATGACCAATTACTTAACAGGAAGTGGGAACGACCTTCTGTTTTTATTATTGCCGATATCCAAAGAAATATTCATTATAAAATCACTTCAAAGAATTCACCACTCAAAGGCCTTGGTATAAAACATTCTGAGGAAGAGAAAAATGTTTAAGAGATACTCAAAAAATTAAGGAGGTCCCCCGATAGAATGCCTGAACTCAGGCAAGAACCCATCACAAAAAAATGGGTGATCATCGCAACCGAGCGCAGCAAAAGACCAAAAGATTTTAGCGTTCCAAAAGAAGAAAAAAAAGAAGGCACATGCCCATTCTGCGAAGGAAATGAAAGCTTAACACCGCCTGAAGTTCTATCATATCGAAAGCCGGGAACAAATCCAAATCAACCAGGATGGTATATCAGAGTAGTTCCCAACAAATTTCCCGCTCTGCAAATGAATAACGACAAGGGTTCTTTATCATCGCAAGAAAAAAACTTTTATACAACACTACCAGGAAAAGGCGTACATGAGGTAATAATTGAGACTCCGGAGCATAACACCACGATTGAAAGACATTCCCTTGACCAACTGGAAAAGATATTTCACTGTTGGCAGGAGCGGCACAACCAACTGATGAAAGAAGACAATATCAGTTATGTACAAATCTTCAAAAATGAAGGTGCTGTAGCAGGGGCTTCTCTTTACCATCCTCATAGCCAGTTGTTAGCTACATCTATTATTCCAGAAACAATAGCTGAAGAACTCGAGGGAGCCCAAAAATACTATCAAGAAAAGCAAAAGTGCATTTATTGTGACATAAACCAGCTCGAACTGAAAAACAATATCAGGGTAGTATCGGAAAATGAGGGCTTTTTAGCCTACTGTCCTTTCGCCTCTCGTTTTCCCTTCGAAATCTGGATTGTTCCCAAACTGCACAACTCGAGTTTCTCGGCTCTCGATGATTCTTCAATAAAACATTTGAGCAGGATTGTTAAGGAAACCATTTCTAATTTGGCTATTTCATTGAACCACCCTCCATACAACCTGATTTTACATACTGCTCCAACCGGATACGAGAACGCACCATATTACCATTGGCATATAGAAATCCTTCCACGTTTGACAGTAATCGCAGGTTTTGAGTGGGGAACCGGCATCTACATAAATCCTACACCTCCAGAAGAAGCAGCTAGATATCTGAGAGAAAGCAGCAAAAATCCAACCACAGTCGCATGAGGGAAAGGAGAGGTTTTGTTTGCAGGACAAAAACTTAAAAATACTTTTTGCTTCCTCTGAAGTAGCACCTTTTGCAAAAACAGGTGGGTTGGCAGACGTATCTGGTTCCTTACCTAAGGCATTGGCAGCAATGGGACATGATGTGCGAATAGTTTTACCAAAATATAAGCAGATAAATGAAGGCAGTTACCTGACCGACTTTCCTGTAGAAGTAGATCACCATTTAGAAACAGCAATAATCCGAAAAACAATGTTAAAAGGAAAGAACTGTAGTATCCAAGTTTATTTTATCGATAACTATAAATATTTTTACCGAGATGGTCTTTACGGTTTTGATGATGAAGCAGAACGGTTTAACTTCTTCTGCAAAGCCGTTCTAAGTATGTTGCCAAAAGTTGATTTTCAACCCGATGTAATTCACTGTAACGATTGGCAATGTGGCCTTATACCGTTAAGCTTGAGAACCAAACATGCAGAAGATGTTTATTACCAAAAGATTAGCACTGTCTTTACTATCCACAACCTGCAATACCAAGGTGTTTTTCCCAAAAACGTTTTAAAGCTGATCGGGCTCGGAGACGAATATTTCACCCCAGAGAAACTCGAATTCTACGGCAAAATTAGTTTTATGAAAGCAGGCTTGCTATACGCCGACATCATCAACACGGTCAGCAAAAAATATGCCCTTGAAATACAAACACCTGAATTTGGTGAAGGCCTCGATGGTTTGCTTCGCAAAAGAGCACAAGATCTCTATGGTATTATCAACGGAGTTGACTATGAAGAATTTGATCCTGCTAATGACCCGGTCATTTACCAAAAATATAACATTGAGACAGTAGATTTAAAAAAGAAAAATAAATCAGGACTTCAGCGAGAAATGGGTTTACCTATAGAAAACAGACCATTGATCGCAGTTATCTCAAGACTTGTTGATCAAAAAGGCCTTGATCTCATCAGCGAAATCTTTGAAGAAATAATGAGGTTAGGCGTTCAGTTTGTCTTATTAGGAACAGGCTCAGACCATTATCAAAGACTTTTTCTCGAGTTAAAGGTTAAATACCCTACTCAAACCGCTGTCTATCTCGGGTTTAACCACGAACTAGCCAAAAAAATCTATGCCGGAGCCGATATGTTTCTGATGCCATCGCGCTTCGAACCGTGCGGTTTGGGCCAACTAATCAGTTTAAGATACGGAACAATACCGATTGTCAGGGCAGTTGGAGGGCTAGCTGATACCATCCAGAACTATGATGAAAATACTGGAAAAGGAAATGGTTTTGTCTTCGAACAGTACGATAAAAACGCATTGCTTGAAGCTGTAAAAAGAGCAGTAAAAATTTTCACTGAGCAACCTAATCGGTGGAGACAGATAATGATAAATGCCATGAAATGTGACTTTTCATGGAACAAATCAGCAGAAGAGTACACGAACCTCTACAAAAAAGCTATTCAAAAAAGACTTTCGAGTTTATATAATAAAAGCAATGTAGTAGAAGTATAAAAGACATAATTCCAATTGTCTTGTGAGGTTGGAAGCTGTTGCTAAATGAGCAAATCTTAGTAGTTCCTAGATCCTTTTTATCTAATAAAAACACCTTTTTTCAAGGTTTCTTATCTTATCCCAGCCGTGATTTCTTAGAAATTATCTCAACTGGCAGCTTTTTTATGCCCAGAGCAAAAGCAGAAAGTGAACCTAAATACAAACAGCTGATTGTTTATTCTATACTCAGATATTCAAAAAATGTATTTGTATACCAAAGAACAAGCGGTTCTAGTGAAATCAGGCTTATCAACAAGTTCTCTATTGGACTCGGTGGCCACATAAACCCCTGCCGAGCATCGAGCTTCAAAGAACTGATTCAAAAAAATCTAAAACGCGAACTGTTAGAAGAAGTTTCTTTTAAAGGCACCTTTTCTTACCATTTCCTGGGTGCTATAAATGATGAGCAGACAGAAGTGGGAATTTGCCATTTGGGACTAGTTTATTTGGTTTCCTGCAGCAATCCTCATATATACGTAAAAGAAGACAATAAATTGACCGGAAGGTTCTGCTCTATATCAGAGATACTCAACAAAGAGTATGAATGGGAAAGTTGGTCATCACTTTTAATACCCAAATTAAAGGAGTTGCTTACCTAAAAATAGAGAACCTGAGGAGGAAAAAGTTCTTGCAACTCTCGAATGAATGGGTAGAATTTCTAAGGATATTAAGTAAGAAAGGCTCTATACCGGTAACCAATTTTTCAACATATTTCAAAAATAGCAAAAAAGCTGAAAAGTCACTTGGTGAAATTATCAGACAAGGGCTCATTGACTTAGATCTTTCCACAGAGCGCATTTTCATCACTAAAAAGGGAAAAGAATTTATTGAGTATTGTTTGAAGAGGTGATATCATCTATTAGTAGCAAAATTTGTCGAAATTTTGGAGGAGGAGATCTGTGAGATCGGTAGGAGTAGTTAGAAAAGTTGATGAGCTAGGCAGAGTTGTAATCCCTATTGAAGTACGGCGTAATCTAGGAATAGCAGAAAAAGATCCGTTGGAAATTTATGTAGATAACGAAAAAATTATCTTGAAAAAATACGAACCTACATGCATATTTTGTGGCGAAGCAGGAAATATCAAAAATTTCAGAGGAAAAAATATCTGCAAAAAATGTGCAGAAACACTGGCAAAAGAAATAGTGCACAAATAAAAACCAAAATTAAAAAAGCCACTCATCTTCAGAAAATGAGTGGCTTTTTTAATTAATTTCGAAAAAATTTAATTTTTTAGGCATAACATCAGCAGTATAATAAAAGGCAAGGAGTGAGCGGAATTGCAAATGAGATCAGGAAAACGCTTCCATATTTTAACCTTCGGCTGCCAGATGAATGAACACGACTCCGAAATAATGCACGCCCTTCTCGAAAAAAGCGGCTACGAGTGGGTAGATAACATCGAGGAAGCTGATCTCATAGTCTTGAATACCTGTTCAGTAAGAAAACATGCAGAACAAAGGGTTTTGGGCATATTAGGCAATTTAAAGCACAAAAAGGAGAAAAACCCCAACACAATAATTGCCCTTGGAGGTTGTATGGCTCAAAACCCTGAAATTCAAGAATTCATACGAAGAAAAGCAAACTATGTAGACGTCCTCTTCGGAACAAGAAATTACCATAAACTGCCTGTAATGGTCAAAAAAGTTGAAGAGCGCAGAGTAAAAGTCTTTGAACCTTCACGTGATGATGAGGAGATCCCTAGCGATCTGCCTGCACACCACTCCAGCAGAGTAAAAGCTTACGTTACTATCATATATGGTTGCAATAACTTCTGCAGCTATTGTATTGTACCCTACACAAGAGGTAGAGAGAAAAGCCGCCCTCCAAGAGAAATATACGAAGAAGTTAGAGAACTTGCGGAACGAGGTTTCCGCGAGGTGATGCTGCTAGGCCAAAACGTCAATTCATATGGTAAAGACCTCGAAGAAGATATCAATTTCGCCAAACTCTTAAAAATGCTCGATTCCATCCCAGGGATCGCTCGCATCCGCTATACGACCTCGCACCCTAGGGACTTTACTGATGAACTGATCGATACCATAGCTGAATCGGAAAAAGTCTGTGAGCACTTCCACTTGCCCGTGCAAGCCGGAAGCAATAATATTCTAAAAATGATGAACAGAGGATATACCCGTGAAGATTACTTTGAACTTATAGAGAAGATCCGAAAGCGTATCCCCAATGCAAGCATTACAACAGATATCATTGTCGGTTTTCCAGGCGAAAGCGATCGAGATTTCTTAGATACGCTTGACCTTGTAAAGAGAGTGCGGTTTGATGCAGCGTATACTTTCATCTACTCCCCTAGGTATGGTACACCGGCTGCAGAAATGAATGACGAAATTCCCCTCGAAGAGAAAAAAAATCGCCTACAACAACTAAACCAATTACAGAGCCAAATAACCCTCGATATCAACAAGGGGTACGAAGGAAAAACGGTCGAAGTTCTAGTTGAAGGAAAAAGCAAAACAAATCCTAACCGTTGGAGTGGCAGAACAAGAACCAACAAGATCGTAGTCTTTGATTGTCAAGAAAATCTAGAAGGCAAATTGGTAAATGTTAAGATAGACTGTGCACAGACATGGACTTTGTTTGGCTCGGTAATAAATAATGAATAACCACGAGCTAAAAAAGGAATTTTCAAATCAATTGAGAATTAAATAAATCAATCAATGAAAAGGAGGTGAAAAGACTTGTCATATATAGAAAAAGCTCAAGAGCTCGGACGCGCTCTTCTAGACTGTGAGGAAACCATAATCCTCCGAGCAGCAGAAGTAACTCTTGACAATGACCTAGAAGCCCAGGAATTAATCAAGGATTTTCAGCAAAAATTCAAAAAAATACAAGACCTGCAAGAAGCGGGAGAAGAGGTTAGTGAAGAAGATTGGCGAGAATTCAATGAAGCTCAAGAAAAAGTAAAAGCAAATAAAACAATACAAGCTTACTTTGCAGCTCAGCAAAACTTTCAAAGATTGCTTAACCATGTTAACACAATCATAAACCAAGTCTTAAGAGGCAATTCCTGTTCATCAACCTGCTCTGGAGACTGTAGTGGGTGTATGTAAACCAGCACTAAACAAGGATAATGTGTTTCCTCCGTTTGTTTTTGACTGGGGTGGCTGAAGGTGAGTACAATAACGCCAATGATGGAACAATACTTAACTATCAAGAAGCAATACCCAGATTGCCTCCTTTTCTTTCGCCTAGGCGATTTCTATGAACTATTTGGGGATGACGCAGAAAAGGCAGCAAAAGAACTACAAATTGTCCTCACAAGCCGTGAAATTGGAAAAAACAAAAGAATACCGATGTGCGGAGTACCATACCATGCCGCCGAAAGCTACCTCAAGAAGCTTCTTGACAGCGGTTACAAAGTTGCAATCTGCGAACAACTAGAAGAGCCTAAGCCAGGCAAAAATCTTGTTAAGCGTGATGTTGTCAGAGTGCTGACACCAGGCACAGTGCTTGATCCTATCTTCCTTGATCAAGAAAAAAACAACTATATCTTATCGCTGCACCTAAGAAAAGACGCCATCGGATGTGCCTGGTGTGATATCAGCACTGGTGAATTTTTGATGACCCAGTTTTCGGGTCGATCACGGGAAGATTACTTAGCTGATCTTATAAACAGGCTGCAACCTACTGAATGTATCATCAGAAACGACCAGATTCCTTTATTAAATCCCCATATAGAGTCCTGGCAAAACGAAGGAATTCACATAACTCCAATTATAAACACCCTCAGCCGCCAAGAAGCGATCGACTCTGTATACAGACAGTTTGAACAATCAGCCCTCATAGGCGTGGATCGACAAGCCCTAGAAGAAGGGCTTGTCGCTGTTGGATACCTTCTTTCTTATATTCAAGATACCCAAAAAACGACTGAACTCCCTTTTCGTTCGTTATCTGTATTCACTCTACACAGCAGAATGTATCTTGATGCTATGACCAGAAAAAACTTAGAAATATTTACAACATTGAGAGACGGTAAAAAAGAAGGAAGCTTGCTATGGGCACTAGATCGCACACTTACACCAATGGGCGCCAGGCTGATCCGCAACTGGTTAGAATTCCCTCTTCTTGACATTGAAGAAATTCAAGAAAGACAATCAGGAATAGAAGAATTAATTAACAATTTTTTTTTGCGAAATGAACTCAAAGAATGCTTGAAAGATATTTACGATTTAGAACGTATAATCGGAAGGATAGAGTGGAGGATAGCCAATCCACGCGACCTGATCGCTCTAGCTAAGTCTCTCGAAGTCATACCTCGCATTAAGCAAGCCCTGAGTTCAGCCTCTTCACCATCTCTTCAAAAACTTAATAAAAAGCTTGATCCCCTCAAACACACAGTTGAACTTATCAACCAAGCTATCTCAGATGACCCACCGTCAAACCTTAAAGAAGGCGGAATCATAAAAGACAATTATCATCCAGAAGTAGATAAATTAAGAGCTGTAATTAAACAGGGAACTAACTGGATAAAAGAACTTGAAGCAAAAGAACGCCAGCGAACAGGGATAAAATCTCTTAAAGTAGGTTACAACAAAGTGTTTGGGTATTATATAGAAGTTACTAAGCCAAATTTATCACTCGTTCCATCCGACTATATTCGCAAGCAGACTCTAACACAAGCAGAACGTTTTATCACACCCGAGCTAAAAGAAAGAGAAGAAGCCTTTTTAGGAGCAACGGAGCGTCTCCATGAACTGGAATATAATCTCTTCCTTGAAATCCGCCAAAAAGTAAGCGAAGATTCTCATACAATCAAACAAAACGCATCTGTTATAGCTTATCTAGACTGCTTGCTCTCTTTTGCTGAAGTAGCTTTGCGCTATAATTACATAAAACCAGTCATCAACAAAGGAACTGTTATCAGGATAAGAAATGGAAGGCATCCAGTGCTGGAACAGCTAGTAGGAGAAGGCAACTTCATACCCAACGATCTTTATATCGGGCAGGAAAATAATATGATTCATTTAATAACTGGACCAAATATGGCTGGAAAGTCGACTTACATGCGTCAAATGGCCCTTTTGATATTGATGGCCCAATGCGGTTCATTTATTCCAGCGGAGGAAGCTGAGATAGGAATCGTCGATCGCATTTTCGTAAGAGCAGGAGCAATGGATGACATTGGAAGGGTCAAAAGGTGGCCGTTCCGGAGGAGATGTTCACCATCAGGCGCGACCGGG
>JBNATO010000093.1:0-7969 GCA_049701555.1 Thermacetogeniaceae bacterium
CATTGGTGGTATGCGTGGTTCCCAGCGCCACCAGCCCGATTTCAGAAACTTCGACCTTTTTGCTTTTCAGCAAAATATCCAGAGCATTGATGATGCCTGTCGTCACATCATCTGTGGTGAGGGCTTTTGCTTTTGCCAAAACCTCTTTCCCTTTGAGTACTACTCCGTCGGTAAAGGTCCCACCAACATCAAACCCAATTCTTACATCTTTTGCCATTTATCCTTCCTCCTACCTGTCCCATAATCCATTGATATCGTATTGTTTTTCCAACCCCCATTGTTTTATCTCAGCAAGCGGAGGCGTCTCGAAGCCATACTTCTTGCTGTGAAGCCACCCGAATCTATCCCGGAGTTCGACAAGAAACTCCGCATATTTGAAAGGAGCGATGATGGCATCGATCACCGGAACTTTTACATACTCCTGGAGTTCTTTGTAGAATCCAAACTGGATCGTGCAGCCGAGGATGAGCACCTCAGCCCCGTCCTTTTCCACTGCTTCCTTCGCTGCATCCTTGAGCTTTTGGATCGTGACTTTTTCATCTGCATGAAAATCGTAAACGCCGAGGCCGAGAGACTTGAACGATGCCAGCTTGTCCTTCAATCCATTCAGCACCACATTATCCATCATCTGCGGGATCCACTTGTCCCTTCCAACGATGATAGAGAACTTATGCCCGAGCGTCGCCGCAATATGCATGCAGGCCTCAGCCGGAGCGGTTACCACCATCTTATCTACGATCTCCCTGGCATCGTGAAGCCCTGGGTCATAAAAGCAGCCGATCACAGCAGCATCGTAGCCATCTTTTTCGGCCTGTTTGATCAGATGCAGCGTCTCCGGGATGACAAGCGCCTCATAATACCTGTACTCCAGATGCTTGGGGCCCCTCTTCAAAGAGACCACATCCAGCTGAGTTTGGGGCTGCTTGATCTCTTCGAGCGCTTCCTTGATAGGCTGATCGAATTCAGCGGTGCCAACCGGATTGATCCATAAAATTTTTGCCAATGCACCCAAGACCTCCTTGTCAAATATTTTTGTCAATATTAATAAACCTTGTAACTATTTTCTTATAAAATACTCGCTCAAATCAATAGCGTTTCCTCTATCGATCGAAAAATTTCTCCTCAAATCGAGCCATTCAGCACAGGTAAAGGCGGTCCCCGGCGTCCCCGAGGCCCGGGACAATGTAGGCCCTTTCGTTGAGCTCAGGGTCGATGGCAGCAGCAATTATCTCGACCTCTGGGAACTTCCTATGAACATGCTCGATCCCCTGCTTCACGGCCACGGCACAGACGAGTTTGATCCGCTCCGCCGGATAGCCTTTGCTCACGATGATCTCCAGAGCCTTGGTACTGCTGTTGCCTGTGGCCAGCATGGGATCCAAAACGAACACCTCGTCAAAACCGGAGGGCTGCTCCGGAACGCTGTCGAGATAAGGGCGCGCCTCGAGCGTCTCGTGGTCCCGGGAGATGCCGATGTAGGCCACCCTCGCCCCGGGCAGAACCTCGAGAAAGCTTTCCAGAAAGCCAAGCCCTGCCCGCAGGATCGGAACAAGAAGGATCCTTTCGTCCACAACATAGGAGCATTCCGCTTCAACGCCTAAAGGGGTGACCACAACGTCCCTCTCTGCCCTTAAGTCTTTCGTGGCATCAACAGCCAGAAGCACCCCCAACCTGTACATAGCCCTTCTGAAGCCCTCAACTCGCGTCTCCTTGTTGCGAAGCGTCCTCAAGCAGTTTCCTGCCAGCGGGTGTTGCAGGATATTTACTCTTCTCATTTTCTTTCACCATCCTTATCCACCAAATACCTAACTGCTTCTCGCCGAGACCCATAATTATCCTGCGCAACAGAACAAACTCTTAAATCTGCCAGAACCATTTTACACTTCTAAGGAACTAAAATCACCAGGCGAGGCAATATTTGTGGTAGAATCTTGATCAAGCAGGAGGAGATAGCTCGATGCAACTAAAGGGGATAATCTTCGATCTGGATGGAACGATCATCGATTCACTGCCCCTGATCAGTTTGACTTTCAGGAAGGTGTTTGATGTCTTCGGCATCCCCTGGGGAAACGGTGAGGTCTTGAAAACGGTCGGCCTGCCGCTCAGGGAGGTCGCTGCAACCTATGCCCCTGCCGGCAGAGTCGAGGAGTTTCTGGCAACATACGCAAAAATCCAAAAACAGTACCAGGAAAAACTCCTAAAAGCCTACCCTGGAGCGGCAGAAACCCTGGAAACCCTGCGAAAAGAGGGATTCCGCCTTGCCCTCGGCACATCCAAGCGGAGGCCCTCCACCATGGCTGCCCTCCAACTGACAGGTCTTGAGAAGTATTTCGATGTGATCGTCACAGTTGACGATGTGGAAAGGTCAAAACCAAACCCAGATACGCTCTTTAAAGCTTTAAAATTGCTAAAACTTAAGCCATCGGCCGCCGTTTATATCGGTGACAGCTGGTATGACATCATGACGGGTAAAAACGCAGGTGTTTCCACCATCGGAGTCACCTGGGGGATGGCCACAAGAGAAGAACTCGATGCCTACAACCCCGACTTTATTGTGGATACCTGGGAGGAGTTGCTCAGCCTGCTACGCCCCCCTTCCCTTGCTGGAGGTTCCCCCTTGAGTTTATCAGATGACTCTGGCAAACCTGCATGAAACCCAAAAAAGTTTCTTAAAACAGGACGCATTTTGCCATCACTAAAAACTAGTGATTTATGATTTATTCATCAATTAACAGCTGCCCTTCAACCATAATTAAATTATCGTCAATTTTTACGGTAGGCTTTGTTACAACACCATCAACATGAATCGGTACCTTAACCATACCACCCATAGAGGTATTATCACCAAAAGCAAAATGAATGGTGCCTATTACCTTCTCATCTTCCAGTATCTTGCCTGTTATCATTGCTTTGTCATTGGTCCCAATTCCAAACTCAGCCAGGTTATATGCTTCTTCCTTACCTACTTTAGCAAGCATTTCTATCAAAACTTCAGCAGCTATCCCTCCTTCAGCCTTTACCAGTTTACCCTCCTCTATTGTGGCCTTTATTGGTTGTTCTAATCGACCTATACCAGCAATCATGCCGTCAAAAACTATCACACCTTCAGCTGTCCTTTCTAAAGGTGCTATATAGGCTTCCCCTGCAGGGAGGTTGCCAAAATCCCCTGGATTTTTGATCATACCGGTATCGGCTATCGCTTGCCGGCCTGTTATCGCAAAGGTTATTTTAGTTCCCAAGGCCGAAGAGACTTCCACCATTTTACCCTTCGTCAACAGGTCTGTCAATTTATGAGTCAATGCTTGAATCGCATTATAGTCTGCATTGAGAGTGCGGGTTAACATATCTAAATCGATTCCAGGCATACTGGCCACACGGGCTCCTTTTTGACATGCACGGCGCCGCGCCTCGGTATGGGTAATCGACTTAGTTGTTGGAGCTATCACCACTTCTGCTAAGCTCATGGCTTCCGCTACCAGAAGTGGAGGTTCTTCACCATTACGACTTCTGGTTTTCATTTTTATAAGAATAACTTCTTTCGCATACTGCCGTACATTTTTTTCGAGGATCTCGCCCAATTCTTTGCTCTCATCATCAACTACGATTAATACAGTTTCATCATTTTTTATGTCGAGGCAGTCCCGGGCAAGGATTTGACATGCTCTCTGAAGTTCCACTCAACCAAACCCCCTCTGTTCATAATTGCTTCTACGACATCCAAAATTTCTACCAATTCCCCGTATATTTAACCTGCTACATTAAAAATACATTAAAAAAATCATAAAAATAGAGATATGTGGACAACTATTTCAAGTTGCCCACATATCATCAGAAGAAACCTTAATTATTTCCCCATTGCACGCGCCAGATCAACAAGCTCTGGATGAACTACCTTTCCTTCCTCCATTAAAAGTTCATCATCTACCCACACCGTTGAATTCAGACATATACCATCAGCATGGGTTACCGCTTCCCCTAAATTACCCTGGAACATCGGCCCTTGATAGCCAATACCCCATTCAGTAGAACCCCAAACACGCTCGTCTTCCGTACAAAGCCCTGTCAGTTTAGCTCCCGGGTTAAACCCGTAACATACATGGGCCAGATAATACATTTTGGGATCATCCAGTTTCTTAAGCCAGCTGCTAAGCTTTTTAGCTTCTTCTTGACCATTTATCTCAACGATTTTACCCTCTTTAATCACCAGTTCAATGGGATGAGCGAGGATACCAAAATCAGCCTCCCCACCACCTGAGAAAGAACCATCAAATACTATTACCCCGTTAATGCTTTCTTCACGAGGCGCCCAACCAATTTGACCTACCAGAAAATGAGGCCCCGGTACATCCGCTCGCAACTCATTGGTTACAGGTCTCCCAGGAACATTGTCAAAGGTAACATCAGTCCCCGCAGGAGTCGTAATCCGCATCTTCCTGGCCTTCTTCGTCAGCTCAACTACTTTGTTCTGATACTTCTCTTGCAGGTCCATATCAAGTCTAGCAATGCATCTCGTTATCCGTTCCCTGTCCAGACCTCCTAAAAAGAGATACCTCGTCCTTCCATTTGCCATGGCTTCAGTCCAGGGTGATGAGTAGAGTAACCACTGGTTGTTTAATTCAATCCAAACATCTGCTGCCGGTATGGCTTCCTTTAAGCAGTCCGGCAACTGAGGATCGGCAACCTTCCCATACCCATTAGGAGTCGAATGCCAAGCAACCATTACTTTACCTCCAGCCGCCTCTGACGCCTTGGCAATCTCCTCCACAGGCTTAAAATCCATCACAGAATCCACTGTTATAATCACTGATTCACCTTTCTTGATCCTGCACATCTCATTCGCAATAATATAACCCGCCTTACCTAACTCCAATTCAAACATTTCAGGCATCTTCTCTCTCCTCCTCCTTATAACGAGTATAGTTTTTTAAATAACCTTTCACCCTTCGCTCCATGAGAGCTTGAAAAATATTGAATTTGAGATTGGATAACATTTCTACCTCTTTACTTTCCTAATTCCTTGGCAAGCGAAACCAGTTCTGGATGTACCACAACACCCTCCTTTAGCAGCAACTCATTACCCAACCACACCGTTGAATTCAAACAAACGCCATCTGCATGAGAAACAGCTTCTCCCTGGGTCCCTTTGAAATAAGAACCTTGAAAACCAATTCCCCACTCAGTGGCGCCCCATACCCGTTCGTCTTCGGTACATAGCCCAGTTAATTGTGCTCCTGGATTGAACCCGTAGCATACATGAGCAAGATTATACATCTTTGGATCCCCAAGTTTCTCAAGCCATTGCTCCAGTTTCCTGGCCTCATCCCCACCACGGATTTCTATTATTCGTCCTTTTCTGATAATCAGTTCAATTGGGTGAGCCAGGATACCCAGTTCAGCTTCGCCCCCTCCCGAGAAGGAACCGTCAAAAACAATAGTCCCGTTAATACTTTCCTCTAAGGGAGCCCAGGCAATCTGGCCCAGGAGGAAATGCGCCCCAGGCGTATCGGCGCGCAGCTCGCTGAAAACAGGTCGGTCAGGATCATTCTCAAAGGATATATCTGTTCCAGCAGGTGTCGTTATCCGCATGTGTTTTGCCTTTTGTGTCATCTCAACTACTTTGTTCTGGAATGCCTCCTGCTTATCTATATCAATCCTGGCAATGCAACGAACGATACGCTCTCTATCAAGTCCACCTAAAAACAAATATCGGGTTCTTCCATTGGACATAGCTTTTGACCAAGGAGTTGAATAAAGAAGCCATTGTTTATTGAATTCAATCCATACATCAGCTGCAGGAATAGCCTCTTTCAAGGGTTCCGGCAGCATCGAATCGGTAACCTTACCATATCCCATAGGAGTTGAATGCCATGCCATTATCACCTTGGCTCCAGCAGCTTCTGCAGCTTTTGCAGTTTCCTCCGCCGGTTTACAATCTGCGCTGGAGTCAACTGTTATAAGCACCGACTCACCCTTTTTCACGCGGCAAAGGTCGTCTATAATAACACGGCCAGCTCTTGCCAATTCGAGGTCATAGAGATCAGGCACATTAATACACCCCCGTTCATTAATCAGCTATCGCATTAACGATGCGAGCTAAACTTTTATTAAGCTCCTCTTCAAAAGACTTTTCGTTATACATACACATCATCATATAACTTTCGATACGCTCCTTTTCCTCCAGAAAAACCGATGGAACATCACCTTCTTTTAAAGCATCGATCAGCATTGTATATGTCTCTAAAAGTCTCAAAGGACCATAAACCGGCGGCTCATCCAAACATCCCCGAGCACTTGCAAGGATAAAACAAAAAACATCAATTAATTTCTTTTTGTCGATCAATATATCAGTCATTTACCCATACCTCTCCCAACTGATCACATCTTGGATATTTCTCCGGCCTGGAGCCATAGGTATTTTTTCAGGATACCCAACGGCAATAAGCAATTGAGGAACAAGATATCCCGGCAATTTCAAAATCCCCTGAATGGCACTTTGATTAAATGATCTAACCACACAGGTACCTAATCCCAACTCAACAGCCAACAAGTTAATATTTTGGGCAGCAAAAGCTGCATCCATTAAACTTAAAACATCCCTTCCTAACCTGCCTCCTTTACGCTCACATAAATCCATATCTGTACAGATGACTATTAATGCAGGCGGTACCCCAGCCAATCCCGGTGCAAAGGCTTTAATCTTGGACCTTTGCTCCTCATCGGTAACAACTACAAAGTGCCACGGCTGAATATTACTTCCGCTCGGTGCCCAAATTGCGGCTTCAATCAATCTAATTAAAAGTTCTTTTTCAACCGTTCTATCACTAAAAGACCTGACGCTGCGTCTCTTGATAATGGCTTCACACACATCCATCTTTTACTATCATTCCCTTACAACCAGTAATAGGTTTAAATCAGGCAAAAAGGTTGCAGCGCACAAAGTGATCAGGTCCAACCTGAACCATTACAGGGTCCCTCTCAAAGCATTCCTGCTTCGCCAATGGGCATCGCGTGTTAAAACTACACCCTGGAGGAACATTAACGGGACTCGGTATTTCACCCTGTGACTTGATCTTCTTTGGTTTGAGTTCTTCTTCTTCTTTAGTTACAACAGGTATCGATGACAGAAGCATTTGAGTGTAAGGATGTTTAGGTGACTGGAAAAATACCTCTGTCGGAGCCATTTCGGCTATCTTTCCCAGATACATGATCACTACTCTTGTTGCCATATTTCGCATAAGACTTAAATCATGGGTTATAAACAGGTACGAAAGATTATATTCTTTTTGCAACCTTAACAACATATTGATTATTTTTGCCTGAACTGAAACATCAAGAGAAGAGGTCGGCTCATCAAGAATAACAAAGGATGGATTGGTAGCAAGCGCTCTGGCTATAGCCACCATCTGCCTTTCTCCGCCCCCTATCATACGGGGGTATTTATAGAGATAACTCTCTGAAAGTTCAACAGATTCTAAAAGTTGTACTATCCTGTCTCGGATCTCACGCCCTTTTGCCAGACGATGCACCTTGAGCGGCATTTCCAATATCTTGTATATAGTGTGTTGAGGATTCAATGATGTACCTGGATCCTGGAAAACAATCTGCATGTCTCTTTTGAGCTCAAGTGGCCTCTTTGACGAATCGCAAGTTATATCCTTACCCTTATACAGGATGGTTCCGCTAGTCACACTATACATACCGATAATGCAGTAGGCTGTCGTGCTTTTGCCCGAACCTGATTCACCAACCAATCCTACTGTTTCACCTTCACGTACCACAAAATCAATGCCATCTATAGCTTTAACAAAAAGCGTCTTATCACCTTTATGGACTGGAAAGTATTTTTTAAGTCCCTTTACTTCCAAAATCACTCTGTTCTCTGTCACAGCAACACCTTCTTCGTTCTAATTATTCTACCTAAATCCGTGACAAACGAGCCACAATAATTCCTAGCATCGCTCAAAATCTC
>JBNATO010000094.1:0-7953 GCA_049701555.1 Thermacetogeniaceae bacterium
ACCACATCCGGAACCGCTGCTGAGCGCGGCAGGATCAGGGTCAATGGGCCCGGCATAAAGAGCTGCGCCAGCCGCTCAGCCTCCGGAGGCCAGGCTGAAACCAACTCCCGCGCCTGGTCGAGCGAGGCGACGTGCAGGATCAGGGGGTTCCCCAGCGGCCTCCCCTTAGCGCGGAAGATCCCCTCGACCGCCGCCGGATCCAAGCCGTTTGCCCCCAGGCCGTAGACGGTCTCGGTGGGAAAGGCCACGGTCCCGCCTTTTCTGATCACCTGAGCAGCGGCCTCGATCACGTGAGGCTCAGGATGTTCCCTGTCGACCTTATAACAGCGAGTCTCTTTGAGCTTCTCCATCGTCACATCAGCGCCAGCTTTTGCAACCCCTTAGTATTATGATTTCACAAACATCTCTCCCCAATAGCATACACCAACGCCCTCTGATTTCCAAGCTGGTAAGCCCAGCAGCCATCGAGGAGGCGAAGAAAAGCTTGAAAACCTCTGCAGATTACAATAGAGTAGGATTGGGAACTAAGCGACACGAAGGGAACAGTCGAAAGGGGGTTGCTCCAGCTTGAATCCAAGCCGCAGCCATATCTTCAGAGAGATTTCGGCAGCAGTTTTAAACGGGAAGGCCAACGAAGTTGTCAGGCTAGTGGAATCGGGGCTGAAGATGAGCATGAGCGCTGAGGAGATCCTGGAGGAGGCCCTGATCCCGGCGACTCTCGAAGTCGCAGAGCGTTTCCAGGGGGCGGACTTCTACATCCCAGACGTTCTCCTCGCATCGAGGGCCATCAAAGCAGGGATTCACGCCCTCAAGCCTTTAGAGAAGAGGCCGTACCGCGGAAAGAGGATCGTCATCGGGACTGTTGCCGGCGACATCCACGACATCGGCAAGAACCTGATCGCCCTCTTCCTGGAATTCGTCGGTTACGAGGTGATCGACCTCGGCGTCGACGTCACAGCAGAAAACTTCATCCAGGCTGTCAGGCAGTACGAACCCCACATCCTCGGGATGTCTGCTCTCCTCACCACGACGATGGGGGAGATGTCGCACGTGATCGATGCCCTCAAGTCAAACCGGCTGAGGGAGCGCGTCAAAGTCATCGTGGGAGGGGGCCCAGTCACCAAGGAATTCGCAGCCTCGATCGGGGCCGACGGCTACGCCGACACCCCTCATGAGGCCATCAGAGTAGTAAACGAGCTTTTGGGCTCCAAGGGCTGACCAAAGGGATCTCCGGCGTCCTAGCGCCTGAGGAACTTCTTCCTGTACTCAGTGGGGCTCAAGCCGACAACCTGCTTGAAAACCTTGCAGAAATAGGTGCGGTCGCTGTAGCCGACGCTCTGGGCGACCTCGCTCATCGTCATATCCCGCTCCTGCAGGAGCAGCTTCGCCTGGTTGATGCGGACGTTCCTGAGATGCTCCATCAGAGTATACCCCTTCTTCTTCTTGAAGAGCCTGCTGAGGTAGTTCGGGCTTATATAGCAGGCTTTGGAGATCTCCTCCAGGGATAGGTCGGGAGAGCCGTAGTTATCCTGAATGTAGGCCATCGCCTTTCTTATCACAGCCTCGCCCTCGTCCTCCTTCTGGTCGGCCAGGAGGTCAAGGTAGGAGTTCCCTGTGGAGAGGAGCCACAAAAAGACCTTCTCCACCGTGTCGGCTTCCTCCAGCTCGTTGAACTTGAGCATCCCATATCTGAACGATTCCTCAAATTTAATGCCGCACTCCGTCGCCAGCCGGGCAAGAGAGCTGATGAACTCCACGCAGAGGCCCTTGATCACTTCGATCTGCCCCTTGCTCCGTGTGAAAAACTCCAGGGCAAGCCTGTCCAAAAGCTGCCTCGCCTTTTCCATATCCGATCGCCTGATGGCGGCGAAGATCTCGCCTTCCAGGTCGAAAAAGTGAGCAGGGTCATTGTCGTCCCTCTTCTTGCTCTCCCTGCGCTTGTAGTTCTCCACCCAAAGCCAGGAGCCTACCTCCCGGAGCTTCTGCTGGTAGTCGAAGAGCTCTGTCCCAGCCTTCGCCAGATAATTGGCTATGATGAACAGGAGGTCCGCAGCAGCCTGGACCTGAGCGGCGGAGACGATCTCCAATTTGTGGGCTGCTTGCAGCAAGACCTCGGTGTCCTGCTGGAGGTCCTTCGTCGACTCCCTCATCTCCAGCCAAAAGAGGTCCTCTGGCTCCCACATCAACACCTGCCCGCAGATCATGTTGCCGACATGGGTGTTGTTGACGAGTATCGGACACGCCCAGGCGATAAGCCCTGCATGGCATCTGAAGAAATAGGGCTCGTTCCACTTCTCAGCCTGCTTGCCGGCCCGGGCATACGACCCGCGGCAACGCTCCCTGCCGACAGGGTCCTCCTTGACAAGCCTGCAGAATTCGCAGTCACCCTTATCAGAGGTGAGGATACACTCGCCGTCGACGTCGGTTACAGCAACAAACAGCTTCGTCGCCGTAGAAAAGGAGTTTAAAAGCCTCTGCAGAAGCTCCCTTTCGAAAACATCATCGATACACGTGCACCTCTTCATCCCCTCTCCGAGATTGGCAACCACTTCCAAACACCCCTCCCACCATCAACAGAAGCTCCGCAAGCTATCCTACCACATAATTATACACTCCGTAACCCCTCAAGAATGGAGCATTATTTTCCTTTTTGAGCAATCACAAAAAAAGAAAACCCCCAATGGGGTTTGGGGGGAGGGGGGTTGAAAAAAGCTGCTGCCTGCAACCCTTGCTGCGAACGCAACCGCGACTGCATCTGCTTCGGTTTCAGTGCTGGCGCCCTTGGCAACTTCCAAGTTTTATTTTAAGCCACTCCAGCGCATCCTGATGTGAAAGATTTTATCAAGGCGTGGTTAAAATAACCTTCCTCCTGTGCAGTATCCTTGAGCTGATCACCTCGTATCCCCGCACCCATCGGGGCAGCGATAATAACAAACGGCCACCCGAACACCGCTCACCCTCCCATTCCGAAGACCATCCGCTGTTCCACCGCCGCATTTCCACCTCCAACCCTATCCGCTCTTCTCTACAGCAGAGGTTTGCCCAAGAGAAATGCTTTCCCTGTGAGTTTTCTTGCTCTCAGGTGCGCTGAAAATCCCAAATGTGTGCAAAAATTTAACCCCACGGAGTGACAAAAAAGCGGAGCGCCGGTATGGCGCTCCGCCGCGCTCTGCAGCTCAACTCAACTTAAAAGGCCTTTGCAGAGGTCGATCGCCGCGGCTGCGTCCGCAGCATACCCATCGGCGCCGATCTCGTCCGCATACGCCTGGGTGACCGGCGCACCTCCGATGATCACCTTCACCTCTTGGCGCAGCCCCTCCTTCTCCAGGGCTCTGATGACGTCACGCATCACCGGCATGGTCGTCGTCAAGAGGGCAGACATCCCCACTATCTGCGGTCGATGCTCCCTTATGGCCTGAACGAACTTCTCCACAGGGACATCCACCCCGAGGTCGACGACGCTGAAGCCGCTGCTCTCCAGCATCATGATCACCAGGTTCTTCCCGATGTCGTGCAGGTCGCCCTTGACCGAGCCGATCACAACCTTGCCCACAGTCGGGACATCGGCTCCGGAGATCCTCTCTTTAGCCAGCTCAACTCCCGCCTTCATCGCCTGGGCAGCGATCATCATCTCAGGGACAAACATCTCCCCCTCTTTGAAGCGCACCCCTACCTCCTCGATGCCAGGGATCAGCCCCTCGTTGATCACCTGCAGCGGGTCAACCCCTGAATCCAACAGCTGCCTCGTAACCTCTTTAACCCCTTGGATATCTCCAGCGATCACCAGCTCTGTAAGCTCCTTCAGGCTGCTCATCGAGATCCCTCCGTCTTTCAATTTTTTGTCAAATGCTTCAGCAGTCAGGCCAGCCGATTCTATGAGGAACCCAGCCTCTCCTCGGCCCTGCGCAGGATCCTCTCGACCTCCCGCTCCGCCTCAGGAGAAAGAGGAACAGGCCTGTGGTTTTCGATGATCTTCTTCAGCTTCTCCCTGATCCTGTCGCCCATCGTCTTGGCTCCAGCCGCTGCCCAAGCGTCATACCCGCTGAAATCGGAAAGCTCGCCCTTCCAGCTCTCCCGGAAGTGCTTGGCTGTATGCATGTCTCCCAGGAAGTTGCCGCCAGGCCCAACGCGCTTGATGGCCTCCACCGCGAGGTACTCAGGGCTCGTGTCCACGCCCGCCAGGATATGCCTCACCCTGGATATCACCTCGTCGCTCAGAACAAGCAGCTCAAGAGAGCCGGTGCGCCCTGATTCGATGTAGAAGACGTCGTGCATCAGGTTACAACCCTGGAGAGCCCCGATCAGCGTGAACATCGTCGCCTCCACCACAGCCTGCTCATCGAAGGCCTTGGAGCTGCTGCACCCGGCGTAGCCCCACGAGGGGAGGAAGTAGTAGCGCGCCAGGTCGCAGAGGCATCCCTGGAGCAGCAGGGCCTCAGGCACGGCGTAAGCCGCCACCATCGTGCGCATATCCAGGGGAGAGTCGCCGTAGCCGTAGAGGAAAGGCGCCCCAGGGTTCTTCAGCTGATGCAACACAAGTCCGCACAGCGCCTCTGCGTTGGCCTGGACGACCGTCCCGGCGACGGTTACAGGGGTGGATGCCCCGGCGACTGCCCCGCAGGCAAAGTTGACCGGTATCCTCTTCTCCGCAGCCAGCAGAAGCTTGTCAACCGACTCGAAGGGGAGCTGCAGCGGCGATGTCGGCTCGCAGTAGAGAGCGAAGATAGGCCGGTGCTTCAGGGCCTCTTCCCCGCCTGCCGCAGCAGCCGCCATCTCGAAGATGTCCGCCACAGTCTCCCTGTCCTCGGCGATCACCACCTGCGGCTTGATGCTGTTCTTGAGCATCAAGGCATACTGCTCCCTGTTGATCATCCTCCTGTCAACGTCTGAGAGCAAGCCCATCGACATGGCAAAGTCGAGGTTGGGAAGCGCATCCACAACCCTCAGGGCTGCCGCCACATCGGAGCTCTGCCACGGCCTCCTCTCCCCAGTGAAGGGGTCGAGGTAGATCAAGGTATCGGAGCCAGCGCCGAAGTAGACGTTCGACTTCTCCAGAAAGAGGGCGGGTTCCCCCAGCCTGTTGTAGAGGGTGATGCGCGATGGAGCCGTCTGCAGAGCCCGTTTCACAAGAGCGCTCGGTATGTAGGTGCGGCCCGTGGAATCGGTGTAAGCCCCGGCCCTCTTCAAGAGATCAGCGGCCTCGTCGTGGTGCACCACGACCCCGACCTCTTCCAGCACGCGGCAGCTGGCGCTGTGGATCTCCTGGATCTGCTCAAGAGTCAATGTTCGAAAAGCAATGCCATTCCCGTGGTTGCTGGCGTATTCCATCGAGAAAACCCCCTACTTGCGAGACTCGGCTTCCCGGCGCTTGATGATCGCCTGCATCTCCTCCAGAGCGCCGTCAGGCAGCGCGGCCGCCCTGTGCTCTGCCAGGATCTCCCTCACCTTGGCTGTCGCCAGCTCCAGAGGCGTCTGTCTCCCCTTCGCCTCCCACTGCTCCCAGAGGTATCTGATGAAGAAGCGTGGCGTCCAGATCTCCTCGCGGAAGTGCTTGAAGGTGTGGGCATGCCCGATGTAGTTGCCGCCTGGCCCAACCTCGTCGATGCAGTCAACAGCCAGAGTCTCAGGGGTGATCCTCGTCCCCCTCCCTGTGTACCTGGCCATGTCGATGATCTCGTCGCAGATCGCCAGGAAGGGGAGGTACCCGGTCTTCCCCCCTTCGAGGTAGCCCACGTCATGCACCAGGTTGCACCCCTCGAGCTGGGTGAGCATGATCGTCATAGCGGCCTCGACTCCTGCCTGGATGTCCGGAAGAGGGGCGTTGACACAGCCGGCCTCAGTGAAGTTGGGGATACCGTAGAAGCGAGCGAGCTGCGTCATCACGGCATAGTTCATCGACGTCTCAGGCGCCCCGTAGAGGGTGGCGGTTGTCTTCATATCCATCGGCGTCGCCCCGCCTCCGATGATGATCGGCGCCCCTTTCTTCTTCAGCTGGGCCATCACCACCCCTGCCAGGCACTCGGCGTTCATCAGCGTGATGCACCCGGCCTTGGTCACAGGTGTCGTCGCCCCAGCCAGCACACCAGGCGTGTAGACAACAGGGATGTCGTACTCGAAGCACTTGAACATCTTGCCGACCCCGGCATCCGTATGCACGAGGGGGGAGATGGGCTCGGAGTAGAGAATGATGTAGGGATTGCTCCTCAGATTGTCCTCGCCGCCAACGCAGGCAGCCGCCATCTCGATTATGGCCTCGGTGTTCGCCACATTGTGGGCAGTGAAGATCACCGGCTTGCTGCTTTCCCGGGTCATTGCCTCAAACTGGTGCAAATCGCTGACACAGGGGTTTGTATCGGACGCAATGGCATAGCTCATGATGAAGTCATAGTTGGGAAGATAATCCATCAATCTGGCTGCCCGGCTGACGTCATCCTTACAGGACACTCTTCTTTCTCCTGTATCGAGATCTATTGTAAACGGAAGATCCGAGCCCGTTCCGTAATAAACCCGATTCTTCTCCAGAGGCATCACACGCCTGCCGAGCCTGTCGGCGATGGCGATGCGTTTAGGTGCCAGGCGCAGGCACTCCTCGACCAGCCATGCCGGGATAAACACGCGGTCATCCCGCACCCGGCAGCCCGCATCTTTCAGCAGCTTCAAGGCCTCCTTGTTCTGGACAACAACGCCTGTGCGCTCAAGGACCTCCAGCGATGCCCAGTGGATCTCTTCGATCTGGGCATCGCTTACCCACTTCAGCTGCGGCGTCACCTGCACATCGTAATTTGACAGAAACCTCTCCACTCTCATAACCCTCCTCGCTGTTAATCCGCCGTAGATTTTAGCAAAAATCGTGCCAAAATGTCTGCATGCCGCCTCACGATGCGCCGAAAAGGGCCGTTATATCCTCCTCACCGCTAAGGCCATCCAACCCCAACTCCTTTTGTTTGGCAATGGGGATGGAGCCATCCTCGGACCAACCCATCAGGGCATAGAACTCCTTCAGCATCGGCTCCAGATGCACCACAGATCCCTTGCACGGCCCCTCAGGGATCGGTTCCTCAAGGAACTTCCTGGGAAGGGTGTCGTCCCTGCCGCTGGCGCCGAAGCGGAAGTTGAAGAGGCGCTCGGCGTTGATGATGCGCTCTCCGATGCGCTGCAGCTCCCCTGCGGCTATCTCTTCCCCGGCAAAGGCCGAGAGTATCTCAGCTGCCTCCCTGAGATCGAAGTCGAGCAGCATCCCGCACTCGGGGATCTTGCAGATCCCCAGGGAGTCGATCACGGCACATGCCAGCATACACTCCCTGACCATCGCCGCTTTGCCCTCCTCGGACAGCCTGTCAGCGGCCTTTTCCGTCCCATAAGCCCTCAGGGCCTGCTCAGGCGTGTAGGTGTACTCGGGCTTTGCGTAGACATAGCCGAAATCCCCGCCGCGGCTGGCCACAGCGTAGCCCAGCCCCGTCGCCTTGAAGCTCCGCGGGTCCATGATGGTGATGCTGAGGCCCTTGACATGATAGGCATACTCCTCAGCGCCCCTCCCGATGATCTCCGCAGCCCTCTTCATCCCCTGGGACAACACGTCCCCGAGCCAGGTGCTGCGCTCGGCGATCTGGCGCACCATCTCCTCCATAGCCTCAGCGTTCCCCCATCTAAGCTCTAGACCGCCCGTGTCTTCTTTTGTCAGTATTCCCCGCTCGTAGAGGTCCATGGCAAAGGCGACGATGTTTCCCGTCCCCAGGCTGTCCAGGCCGTATTCGTCGCACAGATTGATCAGGTAGATGCTCTCCAGGCCGTCGGCATTCCCGCACCTCGGCCCCCAAGAGGACAAGGGCTCGTACTCCCCCCTGTCCCCCACAAAGCCCTCGTGCCTCCCGCGGTCGATCCTGACGAAAGCCCTGCAGTGGATCGGGCAGTTGTAGCAGGCATGGTGTTTTACAACGAGGTCCTTGTAGTTAG
>JBNATO010000095.1:0-7950 GCA_049701555.1 Thermacetogeniaceae bacterium
GGTGTCTCAATTGATTTGGCTGGATTATCCTTTTGCAAACAGCTGGATTATTGTTTATAGTAACATCAAGTGTTAATGAGGGGTGTAGACTGCAATATAAAACAGGGGGAGTGGTGAGAAAGTGAAAAGGCGATTTGCTCGTTCGCTGGTTATGGTATTTCTGTCAGTTTTGCTTGTGGGATGTGCTGGTGTTCAGGGTAAGAAAGATGTTGATATTACGAAAACGGCTACTTCTGAAAAGAGCGAAACAGAGCAAGACAATGTTGCAAAACCCGGTGACTATTTTCCGCTGACAAAAGGAAGTATATGGGAGTACGAAGGGAGCGGAAACGAGTATGCATCCTTTACTAGAGAAGTGCTTTTTACTGAAGGAAACCGCTCTCAGGTGAAAGAGGATAACGGGGGAACTGTCTCTGCTGCGGTATTTGAGACAACAGAGAATGCAGTAGTGCGCGTCATTAACAGGGCAGAAGCTTATGAACCGGTAAACATGCTGAACAGCGAAGATGAGGAGAGAACGGTTATCCTGAAGGCGCCGTTGAAGGTTGGCACCGAGTGGCGTCAGGGTGATACCTTGTGCGAGATCGTCGCTACGGATGCAACTGTAGAAACTCCTGCCGGTGTTTTTCACAATTGCATTAAGGTAAAGAAAAAAGGTAGCAGTGATGATGTTGTGTTTGAGTACTACAGCAAAGGTGTAGGGATGGTAAAGAGGGAATTCATTTCAGGGGACGTCAAGGTGACCTCTTCTCTGAAGAAATATCGGGTCTCTAACTTTAGTTCTTAAAAAGCCTTAACTAAATGGGGGGAGGAAGTTCTAGCTGTTGCTTTGATGATGGCTGCAGAGATCTGCGAGGATGCAGCTCTTGCAGTCTGCCTTTTGGGCGCGGCAGGTCCTCCGCCCATGAAAGATCATGAGGTAGTGCGCCTTTCCCCACTCCTGCTCGGGGATGATCTCTTTCAGCTGCTTCTCTGTTCCAGCGGGATCTTTGGCTGTGGCCAGTCCGAGCCGGTTGGCCACACGATGGACATGGGTGTCTACCCCTAGGCCGGGTTTGCCGAATGCTGCAGCGAGCAGCACGTTGGCCGTCTTTCTCCCCACGCCAGGGAGTGTTAGGAGCTCCTCCAGTGTCTCAGGTATCTCTCCATTGTATCTTTCCATTATCAGCTTGGCTGCCGCTACCAAATGGGCTGCCTTCGCCTGGTGCAAGCCTACCGGCCTGATGATTTCTTTTAACTCCTCAATATCAGCTTGAGCGAGTGATGCGATGTCTGGATATCTGGAGAACAGCTCAGGTGTCACTTTATTCACCTGTTCATCCGTGGTCTGGGCTGAAAGCATGACAGCAACCAACGCCTGGTATGGATTGGAGTACCTTAAAAGGGGGCCGGCTTCCGGGTATACCGACTTCAGACGAAGCAGGACCTCTTTTGCCAGCATCTTCTTCCCTTCCAAAGAATTTTTCATCCTGTCCATGGCCTTTCCCTCTGTCGATGGTTTGGAATCAGAGAAGTTCGGCTTGAGTAAAGTTTTAATAAAAAAGAAAGGTTGTGGAATTTTGCTCAAGTATGCGCCTTCGGAGGCTCTCTCCCCTGATTTCTGGATCGCCAGGGTGCTTAAGCCTGATAGGGTGATCATGACTCCTGCCGAGATCGCGGAGTTCAACAAGGAGATTATAGCAAAGCTTCCGGAGACTGTGTACGACCTCAGGCTTTACCCGATCTCCTTGTCAAGCGAAAGGCTGCGCTGTTTGCTGAAAGAAAGAGCGTTTCCCCAAAGGGAGTTATATTGCAACGGCTCCAGGCTTGATCTCGAATATTTTGAGAGTCTTCGAGAGGAATTGAACTTCTCTGAGATCAATGAGGAGAATCCTGTAAGTTACGGTTTCACTGTCAGAAGGACAGACCTGCGCGCCTTTCCTACATCGGATGTTGTGACGGCATTGCCAGAAGACAAGGAATTCGATCTGTTCCAGGAGACTGCGGTCGATCCGGCAGAGCCGGTTCTTGTCCTGCACCGTTCTTCATCTGGTGAATGGTATTTTGTGCAGATCTACAATTGCAGGGGGTGGATGCAAGCTGTTGATGTTGCCTTGGCCGATAGCCGGGAGGAATGGCTGTGCTATCTAGAGGCGCCTTCATTCCTGGTGGTTACGGGGAGCAGGCTCCGGCTCAGTTGCAACCCTTATTCCCCGGAGCTTTCTGAATTGGAGTTCTGCATGGGGGCGAAGATCCCGCTGGTTGAAGGAAGCAGGATCCCCCATGCTGTTGACACCCAGTCGACATGGGGGAGTTATGTGGTGAAGCTGCCAGTTCGCCTCCAAAACGGCGGTCTCACTTTTAAAATGGCGCTTGTGCCTCTTGGAAGGGATGTATCTTTGGGCTATCTGCCCTACACCAAGGCAAACATCGTCAGACAGGCTTTCAAGATGCAGGGTGAGCGCTACGGGTGGGGAGGGATGTTCAGGGGAAGGGATTGTTCGGCATTTATTCTCGACATTTTCCGCAGCTTCGGCTTTATGCTGCCGCGCAACTCCAAGGAGCAGGAGGCCTCAGCTGGGAAAACGGTTTCCTTCAAGGGGAAGGCGGAACAGGAGCGCAGACGGCTGCTGAAGGGGTTGCCATCCGGAACGCTCCTCTACTTGCCGGGACATGTGATGCTTTATTTGGGTGAATATGATGGGTCGTATTATGTAATTCACGCTATATCCGCTTGCGGCAATCCCCAAAGGAAAAAGCCTGACGGCACCCTGGACCGCATCACACTGAACAGCGTGATGGTGACAGACCTGTCGTTGCGCCGTGTGTCCGACGGGAAAACTTTGCTGGAATCGCTCACCACTGCCAAGCAGATTGAAAACTGAGGATCATACATTGTTAGGCATGAACTTTTATCCGCATGTGCTTGTCACATGTCTTTGCTTTATTTCAATTTCAAATTATATTTTTTCAGTTTTCGGTAAAGCGTAGCGCGGCTGATACCCAAAAATTCACAAATATTTTGGACTGAATTTGGTTTATTTTTAAACTTTTCAATCGCCTCAAGGATGAGTGACTTCTCGATTTCTCTGACTTTAGTTTGGTAGTTTTTGGGGGAGTATTGTGAAGGGTTTTGTGAAGCCAACAATCTTTCTGGCAAAGAGGAGACAGTGATCCGCGGACCAGTTTCCATATTAACTGCATATTCAATCACATTTTCTAATTCTCTTACATTTCCCGGCCAACTGTAACTTTTTAGTATATTCATTACATCATCAGTAGGAAAGCCAATATTTTTGTTGAGTAGCGCATTGTACTTCTTGATGAAATGTTCAACATAGGTTTCAATGTCCTCTGGTCTTTCTCTTAAAGGTGGAATGTGCAATGGAATAACATTGAGCCGGTAATATAAGTCTTCTCGGAATTCGCCTGATAAAATCATTTTTTCAAGGTTTTTGTTAGTTGCAGCGATTATTCTGGCATTAACAAATATTGGTTTTGTGCCTCCTACCCTCTGGATTTGTTTTTCTTCTATAACCCGCAGTAATTTGACCTGTAGGTGTAACGGCATGTCTCCGATCTCGTCAAGAAAAAGTGTGCCATTATTGGCTAGTTCAATCTGACCGGGCTTTCCGCCTTTCTTTGCGCCAGTGAAAGCCCCTTCTTCATAGCCAAATAATTCGCTTTCCAGTAAGCCTTCCGGAATTGCTCCGCAGTTAATGCTGATCAAAGGCCCAGAAGCGCGGGGACTAGCGTAATGAATTGCCCTTGCGAACATTTCTTTTCCTGTTCCGCTTTCCCCGGTTATCAAAATTGATGAGTCGCTGTTTGCAACCTGGAATGCGCGTTTTTTGACGTTTAGTATCGCCTGGCTTTTGCCCAATATGTCATCGAAGGTGATTTTTCTTTCTTTCCTCAAATAGTTTTGAATTGCTTTAGGAATAGCTTCAATGTCCCTGAAGCAAATTACTAACCCTGGTTCGCCGTCATATCCAATGATAGAGGTTGCCGTTCCGATAAAATGCTTGGCTTTCGGGGAATCCTTGGTAAATAGCTCCATTTCCATCGTCCTCTGTTGCCTCATGCAAGTTATGATTTCTTCCGAGGATTGAAAGATCTCTTTGATAGCCTTTCCCATCAGTTCTGTTTGGGGTTTTCCAATAAGAATTGCGGCAGCTTGATTGACGAATACAATTTTTCCTTCTGAGTTGATTGAGATAAGACCTTCCTGTATCGAATTCATTATAGTTTGTTGGGCATCGATCAGCCTTGTGATCTGCTGATTTAGTTCGTATGAGCGCAGTGTATATGCCAACAGCGCTGACATTTTGCCGAGAAACATCAAAAGAGTATCTTTTCTGGTTATAAGTGTTTGCTGTTGGTCTTCCCTTTGAGCGATAAAGGCTATGACTCCTACACAAGAGTTGTTCACAAGGATGGGATAACAGATCTCGGCTAAATCGGCGCAGGTAGGGCGGTAACGGCATTGTAGACAGATCTTGTGTTTTTTTGCTTCTTCGATAATCAAGGGTATACCGGTTTCCATCACATGATGACAGGCCGATGTAACGTCAAAGATTTCATTGATCCTTTTGAAATACATCCCTGTTCCGGCTATTAACCTTCGTTGCCTATCGATGATTTGGACTTCGATATCTAAGGCTGAAGAGAGAGCCTGTGCTACCTGTTGAGCAAAGTCAGCTATATCCGAAAGTTTCACCATATTTCAGATGGTCCCCTTTCTCAAGGAGAGTTTTTCTTAAAGTTAAAACCGAGACAGCGTATCATATCTGAGACTACAGTTCGGAGATATGAGAGATATGAACAGCTTTAAATTGTCAATTATCTTTGTGGTTTTCTTAACATTATTATTTACGAGTCTCAAAAGTAAGACAATACATATAAGCACTGCCTAAATTAAAACATTACGCTAGTGTAAGCCTCATTTGACGTGCGCCATGCTATGCCGATTCAGTGTCGTAGACTGGCATGGATTTTGAATGTATTAATGAAATGAAGCAGGGAAAGTTGCTTTTAGAGGATAGCGATGTATTTTGATATAAGCTGAGAGTTTTTGGGTTTAAGGAGATGTCTCAAAAGTGTATGGGAAAATGAAGGCTATAGTCAAGGATGAAGCGGGAACTGGTTTAGTTTTGAAAGAGGTAAAGATCCCTGAGATAGGGCCTCATGAGGTACTGATTGAGACAATGGCAGTCTCGATCTGTGGAACTGATTTGCATATTTATAACTGGGATCAGTGGTCTGCCCAGCGGGTAAAGCCACCTCTAATTATCGGCCATGAGATTGCGGGGAAGATAGTCGAAGTAGGCGGAGAGGTCGAGGGATGGAAGGTTGGAGATTATGTGAGCGTGGAGTGCCACAAGATCTGTGGTCAATGTTACCAATGCCGCACAGGGCAGGCTCATTTGTGCAGAAATTACACCATCCTGGGGGTAGATTTTGACGGGGTTTTTGCAGATTATGTGAAAGTTCCTGCAACAAACTTATGGAAGAATAAAGAAACCCTTCCGCCAGAGGTTGCATCCCTTCAAGATCCGATAGGTAACGCTGTTCTTACAACTCTCTCTCATGAAATATCCACAAAGACGGTTGTTGTCATGGGATGCGGTGCTATTGGGATGTTCTGTGTGGGAATAGCTGCGGCTTCAGGGGCAGAAAAGATCTATGCAGTCGATGTGAATGATTACCGGTTGAGCATTGCCAAAAAGATGGGGGCTTCTGTGACCATCAACGCCCTGCGCACCGATGTTGTTGAGGCAATTATGGAAGATACAGGCGGCGAGGGCGTGGATGTCCTGTTAGAGATGAGCGGGAGTGCTGAGGCGCTGAAGAAAGGGCTAAAAGTGGTGAAAAACGGAGGGTCTGTTTCGTTGCTCAGCGTTTACCCAGAAGAGGTAAGCCTTGATCTCTCCAATGATGTTGTCTTTAAAGGGTTGACTATAAAAGGAATCACGGGGAGAAGAATGTGGGATACCTGGTATAAGACAGCAGCGCTGCTCAACTCAGGAAGCCTTGATGTGTCTCCCGTCATCACTCACAAGCTGCCCATGGAACGATTTGAGGAAGGATTTCAGGCGATGAATGCTGGTGAATGTGGGAAAGTGATCCTTTATCCATAAACCCAGTGCAAAGGGTGGGATATCAATGAATGCTATGCTTGAAAAGGTTTTAACTGAAAGACTAGAAGGCTTAAAAAGGGATGGGGTTTTTCACCTGCCGCCGGTGATCGAAGGCCCTCAAGGGCCAAGGGTAACCATACTCGGTAAAGAAGTTATCAACTTAGCATCCAATAACTACCTTGGTTTGGCGACACATCCGAAGTTGATCGAAGCTGCGAAGAAAGCCACTGAGGAGTATGGCGTAGGCGCGGGTGCTGTTCGAACGATTGCTGGGACTCTCCGCTTGCATGTCGCTCTTGAAGAGAAGCTGGCTGAATTTAAGCGTACTGAAGCGGCATTGGTCTTCCAGTCAGGCTTTACGAGCAACATGGGTGTGATCGAGTCCCTATTCGAGGAGGGCGATCTCATCATCAGCGATGCCTTGAACCATGCCAGCATCATTGACGGTATCCGCTTAACCAAGGCTGATCGAAAAATTTATCCCCATAGCGATATGAATGCCTTAGAGGATATTCTGAAGGCGAGCAATGGCTACCGCCTGAAATTGATTGTGACAGATGGCGTATTCAGCATGGACGGAGACATTGCAAAGCTGCCGGAAATCGTGGAACTGGCAGAGAGGTATGGAGCCATTGTGATGGTGGACGATGCCCATGCCAGCGGCGTGCTGGGTGACCATGGGAGGGGAACCGTTGACCATTTTAAGCTGCATGGTCGGGTTGATATCCAGGTTGGAACGTTATCAAAGGCCGTTGGTGTGCTCGGTGGATATGTCGCAGGGAGCCGGAAGCTTATCGAGTATCTGATTCACAGAGGAAGGCCTTTCCTGTTTAGCACAGCACATCCGCCAGGAGTGGTTGCTGCCAACATAGCTGCCATCGATGTGATGCTTGAGGAGAACTTGCAGGAGAAGCTGTGGGAGAACGCCAGGTACTTCAAGAAAGGCTTAAAGGAGCTGGGGTTTGACACAGGGCAGAGCGAAACCCCTATCACCCCAGTGATCGTTGGAGAGGAAGCGCTTGCGATGAAATTCAGCGAGGCCTTATTTGAAGAGGGGGTCTTCTGCACCGGTATTGCCTATCCGACCGTGCCAAAAGGGAAAGCGAGGGTTAGGACGATAGTCATGGCTACCCACACCAAGGAGGACCTGGATAGGGCATTGGATGCCTTTGCTGCCGCAGGAAGAAAGCTGGGGATAATCTGAGAAGTTCAAAAACCTTTTTTTGGAGGTAAAAAAATAATGATTGTTGGTGTGCCGAAAGAGATCAAGGATAAGGAGAACAGAATAGCCATGACTCCTGCTGGGGTGATGGCCCTTAAGAGGCGCGGCCATCAGGTTCTCGTGCAGACCGGCGGGGGAGTTGGAAGCGGCTTCAGCGATGAAGAATACCTTTCAGCCGGAGCCGAGCTTGTAGATGACCCTGCCGAGATTTACCGGCGTGCAGAGATGATCGTTAAAGTGAAGGAACCGCTGCCCCAGGAATATGATCTGTTTCGTCCAGGACAGATACTCTTTACGTATTTGCACCTGGCAGCAGAGCCGAAATTGGCGAAAAATCTACTCGAAAAAAAGGTGATTGGAATTGCCTACGAAACAATAGAGCTGGAAGATGGCTCTCTCCCGCTCTTGGCTCCGATGAGCGAAGTGGCGGGGAGGATGTCTGTACAGATCGGTGCACAGTTTCTAGAAAAAGTTTATGGTGGCAAAGGGATTTTACTAGGAGGCGTTCCGGGTGTACCGCCTGCGGAAGTGACGATTATAGGTGGTGGAGTTGTTGGCTTGAATGCAGCGAAAATGGCTGTTGGGTTGGGTGCAGATGTCACGATTCTG